>NZ_DJTP01000015.1:0-9803 GCF_002440405.1 Empedobacter sp. UBA6305
TCATTTTTTCAGGACGTTACAGATCTAAAAAATTAATTACAACCACTCATCATCATCTTCTGAATCTTCTAATTCAGCATCGATGAATTGAATATAAAATGCAACAATTTCTCCTTTTTCATTGTATCCAAAGTAAGCGGGATAAATTCCTTCACCAAAACCAGCTTGAAAAATTGGCGATTTGAATTCTGTATTTGGAATTATCCAATTGATCCAATCTCCTTCTTCTGACTGATATTTTGGGTTATTTTTAGCATTTTCTACGAATAATGCATTAAAATAATCATCGTATAAATTTACATCACCTTTACTCTCGAATTCATCAATAAATTTTACAAAAGAATCTTTAGCTTCTGCATCAACAATTGTTGCTAAACCACTTTCGATAGAAAAACCAAAATACTCTCCTTCTTGTAATTCGTCAATCAATTCAATTCCTTTCATTGCTTCTTCGTAACGAACAGGTTTTTCGTTTGTAAAAGCAACTTTGATACAACCAATCAAATTCTCAACGTCACCATCGTCTTCAAATTTTACGATGCTTGCAGTTACAGGAAAATTACCTTTTGGCGTTTCAAGGAAATAAGGATCTTTATCCATTGATAAATATTCTCCCAAAGGATCATTTACAAAGATTTTACCTGATGGTAAAGAAACTTCTCCCATTTCAATTTGGTCGATTTCTACACCTCCAATTTCTTTATCTGTAAAATATTTTTCTAAATCATTAGGAGCTAAAGTGAATTCTCTTTTAGATTCCCAAGTTTTTAACCATTCTGCTGTTGGTTGCATAAATTATTGTTTTTAAGTGGTACAAAATTACATTAAATAATGAGAGTAACTCAACTTTTATATGTTAGTGAAAAATTAAATTATCTTAATTTTTTTCTCAATTCGTTCTTATCAATATCATATTCTAAATGCATGATAGAAATTAAATCATCTTCAGAAAGTAAATTGTTTTTGTAATATTGAATTAAAAATGATTCGATTTTAGAAAATTCATTTAACGATTTTTGTAAAAAATAAGCCTCAATAAATTGATTGTCTTTTGTTTTTAATGTAATCAAATTACTAATTCCGTGCGAACCTTCTGGATTTTCAAATTCTCCAAATTCCTTTACAGCTTTTCCTTTGTAATCTTCATTATCAATGACAATAGAAAACAAATCGTTGATTGAAAAAGTTTGATCCTTTACAGAAATTGTATCTTTTGTAAATGTCAATTTTCCATCAAAATTACCTTTCAATTCTGCCGAAGGTCGCTTAAAATAACCATTCCAATAGGCGACAGCTGTTGCTAAAAGCCCAATAAAAATGTAATAATAAGTTTGATTTTTGAACACTTTCAGTTCCAAAAACACAAAACTAATTACAGTAACCGCTAGAAATGATAAGATTACTTTTGCAATCTGTTTATTATTTTTTTTAGGTTTTTCTGGTACAAAAATTTCAAAACTATAACTATCCATGTGCTATTTCTTTACGAACTCTACTTAAACTTTCGGGTGTGATGCCTAAATATGAGGCAATCATCCATTGCGGTATGCGAGAGAGTTGGTTGGGATAAAGACGCATAAATTCTAAATAACGAGTCTTTGCAGATGCACCAAGTAACAAATTAATACGATCTTGTAAACTACGTACATGATTTTGAATTAATTTATTTTGAGCAGCTAAATAATTTGGATTTAATCGAGTGATTAAATCGTTCAATTTTTCATTCAATAAAATAACGGTAGAATCTTCTATTGCTTGAATATAAAATTTTGATTGTTGCTTACAAAAAGCACTATTTCTATCACTTACAATCCAATTTTCTGTACCAAATTGTAAAACATGTTCTTTTCCGTTTTCATCTATTGTATAAGAACGAATAACGCCAGATTCTACAAAAAAATAATCTTCGGAATATTCGCCAGGTTCTAAAATAAATTCATTCTTTTTGATGTGTTTTACCACCAAAAATTTTTCAATTTCTGCCCATTGTTCTTCTGTGAGATCAATAATATTTGATAAATGTTTTTTATAATTTTCCATATGTATAGGAGTATGCAACAAATTTAAGAGAAATTAATTAATAAAATTGTATCAATATTTGTTACAATTAAAAATTTTGTACTAAATTTGTCCCATCGATTTAGAAAAATGAATAATTTAAGGTTTGCAACGGCGATTCATATTTTAGTTTTGACTGAAAAATTTAAAGGACAATTAATTACTTCTGATTTTATTGCTGGAAGTATTAATGTTAATCCTGTTGTGGTTCGTCGTGAGATTAAATTCTTGAAAGAAGCAGGCTTCATAGATTCGAAAAAAGGTAAAGAAGGAGGAATTTATTTAGTTAAAGATTCTGCTGATATTTTGTTAGGCGATATCTATAAAATTGTCAATCAAGAAAATGTTTTTGGAAGAATGAATCATACCAATCCTGAATGTCCAGTTGGTAAACAAATGAATGATAATCTTGAAAAATTATTTGATAATGCTGAATCAGAGTTGATTAAATCGTTAAATCATAAAACTTTAAAACAATTTTCTGATGAATTTCAGTAAAATTTTTTATCTTTAAATGTAACAAAATTAATTACAATATAAAATTAAATAAAATGAGAGTAGCAGTAATTGGAGCAACAGGTTTTGTAGGCTCACATATCGTAGAAGAATTGGTAAATAGAAATCAATCTATCAAAGCATTTGCTAGAAATACAGACAAGGTTTTGGATAGTAAAAACGTAGCTAAAGTGGCATTAGATGTAAACGATGTGCAAGCTTTGGCGACAGATTTGAAAGGTGCTGATGTGGTTGTAAGTGCTTTTAATGCAGGTTGGACAAATCCAAATATTTATGAAGATTATTTGAAAGGCGCAAAAGCAATTGAAGAAGCAACTAAATTGGCTGGTGTAAAACGTTTGATTGTTGTTGGTGGAGCGGGAAGTCTGTATGTGAATGATAAAAAAGAACTGCAAATTGTAGACGCGCCAGATTTTCCTGAGCAAATAAAACAAGGCGCTTTGGCTGCGAGAGATTATTATAATATCTTGAAACAAGATAATGAGTTGGATTGGACAATGTTTTCTCCAGCGCCAGAAATGCATCAAGGAACTTCTGGAGAGCGAAAAGGTACGTATCGTTTAGGGAATGATGTACCTGTTTTCAATGCAGAAGGTCGTAGTATTTTGTCTGTGGAAGATGTTGCAGTGGTGATTGCAGATGAAATTGAAAATGCCAATCATATAAAAAGTAGATTTACAGCAGCTTATTAAGGTGTTTGAATAAATTTATAATAAAATTATTTTTATAGGACAATTTTTTGTTTTTGGTACGGTTTGTGAAAAACAGATAGCAAATACAAGAATAATGAAATTGTCAATCGCAATAGGATGTTTAATTCTAAGTTTAGGATTTGTTCTAATATGCTCTTTTCTAAATCTTGGTGTATTTTTTAATCAACTGCTTGGAGTAGTTTTTCTGTTCTGTAGTTTGTTTATGGGATATTTAGGTTTTGTCAATTTATTTGACTACCTAAATCATTCAAGATTAGTAAATAAAGGAGTAAAAGTAAAAGCACATATTATTGAAATAAAAAGAGGTTTATTAGGAGAAAATCATTTGCCAGACTATATAGTTGAAGTTTTTTATAAACATCCAAATACTGAAAAAATTTATTATACAGAATTTGAATATTTTGGAGATGTTAACGCAAGTGAGAATCTAAAGAAAGGAAAAGAGGTTGATATTTTAATCGATCCTCAAAATCCAGAAAATATTTATTATAAAAATGTAATTTAAAAAGGCTGTCCTAACAAATAAGACAGCCTTTATTATTTTTATTCGGATAAAAACTATTGTTTGATATACGTTTTATTTCCATTGTCATTGATGTAGTATTTTCCACCTTTTGGTCCTACATAAACTTTGTGCCCATTGTAAGTACCTGCAGTGGTAGTTTTAGCTACAGTCGTTTTCTCCACTTTTTTTTCTGAAACTACTTTTTTATCAGTTGTACCTTTAGGGGTAACTTCAGTTTTCTTAGTTGTGGTTACTTTTACATCCTTTTTAGCATCTGTTCCTTTTTTATCTGCTGATGCTTTAGTTGTTGTTTTTACTGTTTCTGTCTTAGTTGCTTTTGTTGGAGTTTTTGTTTGAGCAAATGCTACAGATGATCCAGTAAAAGCAAATAAGCTAAGCGCGATAGCTGTTTTTTTAATTAAATTCATAGTGATTTTGTTTTGAATTGTTATTTATATTCAGTTAAAATTTCTATTCAATATTAAACAAATTATCATCCAAAACAATAAGAATAAACTTAAGATTAGCTTAAGAAAAATTATTTTAAATGATCCAATAACATTTCTGCTGTCGCTGGGTTTGTAGCTAATGGAATATTGTGTACATCGCACAGTCTCAATAACATATTTACATCTGGTTCGTGCGGATGTTTTCCCATCGGATCTCTAAAAAAGAAAACCATATCTGTTTTTCCTTCTACAACTCGAGCAGCAATTTGCGCGTCACCACCAAGAGGACCAGATAGATAGCGCGTAACTTTTAGTCCAGTTTGCTCCGCATACTTTCCTGTCGTTCCTGTTGCGATAAATGTGATATTATTATTGTTTAAAGCTTCTTTATGTTTCATTAAAAAATTGACCATTTCAGCTTTTTTTCCATCATGAGCGATCAATGCTATTTCCATATATTTTTTCTATTTAATCTAAAATATTACTTTTGTACAAAGTTAGCAGAACAATCTTAAATAACGAGTTGTTTTCAGAATTATAAATAGTATACGACTATGAAATTTAATTTATTAACGGTAAAAGAAATTGTAAAATTAACGGCTGATGCTGTTCAAATTTCGTTTGATGTTCCTGAGGAATTACACGAAGAATACAATTTTTTACCTGGACAATATATCACTCTTAATATTAATGGAGAACGAAGAGATTATTCTTTGTGTGAATCTCCTAATGATAAAAAATGGAGCATTGGGGTTAAATCTCAACCAAATGGAAAGATTTCTTCTTATTTAGCAAATGAACTAAAAGTTGGTGATCAATTGGAAGTTTCTACACCAAGTGGACGTTTTACAATTCCAACAAAACCAAACGAAAAACGTACGTTATTAGCTTTTACGGCGGGTAGTGGAATCACGCCAATTATGAGTATGTTAGAGTTTACTTTGCAGACTGAAGAATGGGTAAATTTTCATATTTTTTATGTAAATAGAGATGAAAACTCAATCATGTTCAAAGAGCGTTTGACAGAATTGAAACAAAAATATCCAAACAATGTTTTTATTCATCATTTCTATACGCGTCAAGATCAAGAGAATTTTATTTACAACGGACGAATTGATGAGAAGAAGTTTGATTTAATTTTGAATCAAATTATTGATATCAATGAAGTCGATGAAGCAATGGTTTGTGGACCAGAAGAAATGATTTTGACTTTAGCGAAGAAAATCAATGAAGCGGGAATTATCGAGAAACATATTCATTTCGAAATGTTTAATCCTTCAGTGAAAACAGAAGATATTTTTACAAAACATGACGAAGGACCTCAAACGGTTCAAGTTACTGTAACACTTGATGGAGAAACTTCTGAAGTGACTTGGGATAGAGGAAAAAATTTGATTGATACAATGTTAGACGCTGGTATTGATGCGCCTTATTCATGTAAAGGTGGTGTCTGTTCGTCTTGTATGTGTAAGATAACGGAAGGCGAAGTGCATATCGGAGACAACTATGTATTAACAGATTCTGATTATGAAGAAGGAATGACGTTAGCGTGTATTTCTCGTCCAAAAACAGCTACTTTAGCAATTGATTTTGACGAAGTTTAAGAACAAAAAATATCTAATAAAAAAAGACGGAAATTATAAATTTTCGTCTTTTTATTTTATGATAATTTAATTTTCTTCATCAAACATTTCTTTGAATGAGACAAATTCTCTTCCAGGAAGAATCAAATTTAAAGCAACTCCAATTATAGAAGCTAAAGCCATTCCTTCTAAAGAAAATAAATCTCCAATGTGGATTGCTGCACCACCGATTCCAATGATAAGAATAACAGAGGAAATAATAAGGTTTCGTTTAATCTTGAAATCAACTTTATTCTCGATTAGCATTCTTAATCCGCTCGAAGCAATAATTCCGAATAATAAAATAGAAACGCCGCCCATAACTGGTGTTGGAATTGTACTTAATAAAGCTGAAACTTTACCACAAAATCCAAATAAAATAGCAAAACATGCTGCTCCAATAAATACATAAATGCTAAAAGCTTTTGTAATGGCTAAAACACCAATATTCTCGCCATACGTTGTGTTTGGAGGTCCACCTAAACAAGCTGCAATCATTGTTGCAATACCATCTCCTAACATCGATTTATCAAGACCTGGATCTTCGATTAAGTCTTTGTTCACGACTTTACTCAAAACTAATTGATGTCCGATATGTTCTGCGATTGGTACAATTGCGACCGGAATCATTAAGAAAATAACATACCAAGACAAAGTTGGTGTGTAATCTACAAAAGGAATGGTAAAATCTGGAATCATAAACCATTTAGCTTCTATAACAGGATTTAGGTCGACAACTCCCATCGTAATTGCAAAAAGATATCCACCAATAATTCCGACCAAAACTGGAATTACACTCAAAAAACCTTTACTGAAAATTGCTGTAATTATCGTGATAATTAAGGTAACAAAACCAATTATAACATAGGTTAAATCATATTCACCAGAAGGATTATTTGTCACCATTTTGATTGCTGTAGAAGCTAATCCCAGACCAATTACCATAATTACTGGACCAACAACAATAGGGGGTAAAAGTCTCATTAACCATTTTGTTCCTGCCGTTGCTATAAATAGTGCGACCAATGAATAAGTAACTCCTACCAAAAAACTACCAACCAAGAAACTTCCTGTCGCAATTCCACTTTCTGGGTTTGTTTCTAAAGCTTTCATTGCGATAATTGGATTGATAAAAGCAAATGAAGATCCCAAATATGAAGGGACTTTTCCTCGTGTAATTAAGATGAAAACTAAAGTTCCGATTCCACTCGAAATTAATGCAATTGCTGGAGACATTCCTGTCAAAGCAGGAACTAAAACTGTTGCACCAAACATTGCAAAAAGATGCTGTATACTTAATAATATACCTTGTCCTAACTTCGGTTTTTCGTCGATCGCTAAGATAATATTTTGGTCATTTTGTTGACTCATTTGTAAAAGAAATTGAAATTGTTTTGTTTGAATGCAAAAGTAGCTCAAAACGATTAATAAGTATAGAAATCATATAACTATTTAGCGAAATCTTGTAAATGGTTTTGGAACAATTCTATCGAAATTTGTAAGACAAAAATCAAAGAGTTATGGAAACAAAAGAATTAAAATTCAAAACAAATATAAATTGTAGTGGTTGCGTGAGCAAAGTGAAACCTTTTTTAGATAAGTTAGATGGTTTAGAAGCTTGGGAAGTTGATACTGATAATCCAGACAAAGTTTTGTCTGTAAAAATTAATCAAGCAACAGACGAAGAAATTATTGATACAATTGAGGAAGTTGGTTTTTCAGCTGAATTAATTGAGGAATAGATATTTTTTTAGGTAGAATGACTTATTTTTTGTGATAGTTTAAGTCAATATAATCTCAAGTTAATCTTGTGTTGACTTGAGATTTTTTATTTTTTCGAAATTGTAGAAAGAAAAGTACGCCCATAGCAAGTTGAAGAATAAATAATAAAATAATCCAAGTATTCATTTTTGCTGCAAAATCAGATAATTGATTGTACATTACATCATATTTATCTACCGAAGTTTCAGCTATATTTTTCACAAACTGTATATCGTTCGATTTTTCAATGAGCATAATTTGTTCACCTTTATAACCTTCATTTTTATTCGGAACAACTTCAATTTGATTAGCGCTTACAAAAAACAGAAAAATACTAATGATTGTAGATAAAAATAATAGAAAATAATTGATGTATTTCATGAGTTAGATTATGTTTTGCAAAGATACACTAACTTTTATTAGCTTGTTGTATATGCGCCAAATGATGATTGCAATTCCAAGCATAAATCGCAAGATTTGTTTACTGATGACGAAATTTTTTGTCCCAATCACTTTCAACAAAAGAATTTAACAAAGTAACCCAACGTTGATGCAGCCTTCAGAACGATATTATTGTTCGAATTTAGGTTCTGAAAGAGAGGTGATTTCATTCTGAATTTTTTGTGGAAACTCACGAATTGTTAAAATTCATCATTCAATAGATTCTTTGTTAAATGATGTTGAAATTTCAAATTTTCTAGTGTTTTCATATTGTTTTAAGTTTAAGAAATTTTTACAACTTTACTGATAAAAATTATTCTATTTTGTTAAAACAAGTCACTAACTTTGCAACTTCAAAAAATAATTGTGCAAACCAAACGCATCATAAAATTTGTCACGATACTGATTATTTTTATAATTCAGTTTCTGTTTTTATTTTCGATAATGAACGAAAGAATAGAACATTATCTTGTTCCTTACATTATTGCTGCAATTTGTTTACTTTTGATTGTGGTTTACCGCAAGTTTCCACTGCATCATCACGAATATTCTTTTGATCGTAAAACTTTGGTTTTATGGATTCCTATTGCAGCAATAATTACATATTTGATCAATAATAAATTAGGTTTAGGCGGTGTTTTTTCTGCAGGAATTATAGGAACTTTAGGTTCTTTTTTAACGAAGTTTAATTCTCGTTCAGAATATCTAAAACAAATTGCAGGACCAATTTATTGTGGTGCTTTCATTGGGATGACTTCGCTTGATTTTCAGTATGTTTATTGGATGATTATTTCGGCTGGAGTTTTTACTGCCTTGTTATTTTTTGCTACAAAATCTTTATTTGTTGGTGTGGGTGGAAAGCTAGGAACATTAGCATTTATAGGCGTTTTGTTGAGTATGTTGTTGTTTAAATTAATTATTGGCTAATGATTATTGAATTTTTAATATTAATGATGTTTTCAATAATTGCTTCATTAACAACATATGAATTAAACATTCGTTTCAAACAAGGTCCAGTTCGTGCCTCTGCAATGATTGCAATGATTGTCGGTGGATTTTTCTATTTTTTTCCAACAATTTTACCAGAGTTTTATACCAAAAATATTCCGTTGTATGTAATTGGCGGAACTTTCATTGGAATGGTATCATCAACCATAAATATTAGTTATTTTTCGTTAGTTTTTTCTCCAATTTTATTTGCAGTTTTATTGCATTATACGAGCAAAATTTTCAATGGTTATGGAGGGGCATTAGGTACAACTGCTTGTATTTCGTTGATGTGCACAATGGCATTTCCTATTATCACAAAAAATAAAAAGGTAACATATGGTTATCGTCTAATTCGAATTATTTTTAAGAAAAGAAAACGTAAGAAAATTATTAAACGAAAAGTTTAATCAAAACAATTGAAAACAATCTCTCCCAGTATTTTACTTTTCCAATAATTGATCTGTTTAATTTCTGATTCACCTAATAATTCTAAATCAGAAATGTTTACTTTTTTATTTAATTCTTTTGGATTTAGAAGGATCAAACTTGAATTTACTTCGGCTTTTAATTGTGAAATTAATTCAATAGGAAAGTCAATAAATTTCAAATCAAAGCATCTATTTTTTTCTACACAAGCAAAGATTAAATAATTTGAATTTACTATCAAATAAAAATTTTGTTTTGTCTTTTGATAATTAATTTTAATTTGATAAAAGTTAGAAGAATCAACCCGTTGTGCATTTTGATT
>NZ_DJTP01000005.1:0-8079 GCF_002440405.1 Empedobacter sp. UBA6305
TCATTTTTTCAGGACGTTACACACTATTATGAATAAATACTTTTTTCTAATTATAATCTTGATTTCAAGTTTGTGTTTTGCACAGTTACCAAAAGGTAATACTTTTATTTATGAGTTAAGTTCTGATGTAGAATTTAAATCGTCAAAATCTTTTGATTTGATAAAATCAACTTCGAATCCTGTTGAATATATTTATACGTATAACGGAGAGCAAGCTTTGTTTGTTCCGATTGAAAAGTTGAATAATTCCCAAACTTTAGAAATTGATATGGTACAAATTTTTGTAAGAGCAAATGGTATGTTTTATTATGATTATAAAAATCAATTTATATCGAATAAAAAAAATCTAATGAATAAAGAATATCTTGTGACTTCAAAGTTTGATGATTTATACTGGATTGATTTGAACGAAACAGAAGAAATAAACGGAGTTCTTACCAAGAAATATAATACAAAACGTAAAGATAAAGGATTAAAAGAGGATAAAATTATTACTACAACTATTTGGGTTGACGAAACATATTCTGATAATATTGCGCCTTTTGGATTGATGGGTTTGAAAGGAATTATTGTTAAAGCAAACTTTAATGGAGGAAACAATTTAATTTTAAAACGAATTGAAACAAATCCTTTAAAAGAAATAAAACCACTTAACGCAAAAAATGAGGTAACTAAAGAAGAATTTCAAGAAATTATAGATCAACGTATACTAGAATTGCGAAGAAAAAGAGCAGAAAAACTTGAGATTAATAACTGAAAATTATTTTTAAAAATGAATAAATCTTATTTTTGAGAAAATTTTTAATCAAAAAACAAAATATATAATAATGGCAACAATCAATTGGCAAACGGTAAAGGAGTACGAAGATATCACGTTCAAGAAATGTGATGGTGTAATGCGTATTGCGTTTAATCGTCCTGAAGTTCGTAATGCATTTCGTCCGAAAACTGTTTTCGAATTATTAGATGCTTTTCAATTAGCAGAAGAAGACCGTGAAGTTGGTGTAATTTTATTGACAGGAGAAGGACCATCTGCAAAAGACGGTGGTTGGGCTTTCTGTTCTGGAGGAGATCAACGTGTTCGTGGTGCAAAAGGTTATGAAGGACAAGATGGTGTTGGACGTTTGAATATTTTAGAAGTTCAGCGTTTGATTCGTTTTTCGACTAAAGTTGTTGTAGCTGTGGTAAACGGTTGGGCAGTAGGTGGAGGACATTCTTTGCACGTGGTTTGTGATATGACATTGGCTTCTAAAGAACACGCAATTTTCAAACAAACGGATGCTGATGTAGCTTCTTTTGATGGTGGTTACGGTTCGGCTTATTTGGCTAAACAGGTCGGTCAAAAACGTGCGCGTGAAATCTTTTTCTTAGGATTGAATTATTCTGCTCAAGAGGCTTACGATATGGGAATGGTGAATTTAGTTGTTCCACATGATGAGTTAGAACAAGTTGCTTTTGATTGGGCACAAGAGATTTTAACGAAATCGCCAACGGCAATTAAAATGCTGAAATTTGCTTTCAATTTAGTAGACGATGGTTTAGTTGGACAACAAATTTTTGCAGGAGAAACAACACGTTTTGCATACGGAACAGAAGAGGCTGTAGAAGGTCGTAATGCATTCTTAGAAAAACGTCCAAGAGATTTTTCTAAATTTAGATAAGAAAATTTTCAAAATATAAACGAAAAGCGATGTTTAACATCGCTTTTTTATATTTCTATAAAATCAATTACATTTACCCAAAACCTAATTAATTTGTGACAATAGATTTTCCTGTTTCCATCGAAATTTTTGGACATTCAGTCTTAATTCATCCTATTCTCGAATCGGTCGGAATTTTTATTGCGATGCGTTATTATGCATTTCTTCGAAAACGTAACAAATCAAGTTTGTCTACAATTCAATCTTTCGGGATTATTATTGGCGCTTTAATTTGTGCACTTTTGGGATCCAAAATAATTGGAACATTAGAAAATCCTCAAGCTTTTTTGGATGCAGAAAACCAATTTTTCTTTTTCTGGACAAGTAATACAATCATAGGCGGATTAACCTTTGGTTTAATCGGTGTTGAGTTAACCAAAAAAATAATTAAACATAAAGAAAGTACAGGCGATTTGATTGTTTTTCCATTAATCTTAGCCATGATAATTGGTCGAATTGGTTGCTTTTTAACAGGCGTTTACGAACAAACATATGGCATAGAAACAACTTCAATTTTCGGAATGAATTTAGGCGATGGATTGTTGCGTCATCCTGTTGCGTTGTACGAAATTGTTTACCTTCTTTTGCTTTGGAGAGTTTTGAAAATCGTTCAGAAAAAATATATTTATCCTTCTGGTTATATCTTTCAAATCTTTATGCTGGCTTATTTTTCATTTCGTTTTTGTTTAGATTTTATCAAGCCAATTCATCCATTATTTTTAGGTTTAAGTTCTATACAATTAACATGTGTTTGTGTCATAATTTATTATATCTTTAATTCATAGCAAACTAAACCTAAATACATAAAATGATCTACGCAGTTATTTTTGCAGAAGGCGGTCTTGGAAGTGATTTTATTTATATTATCATTGCTGTTTTGTTAGTGATTGCGATTATTGGTGGTGCTGTTGGTTCATTAATTTCGCTAATTATTAACTCAATTTCTGGACATAAAAAAGAAACAAAATATTATTTAATGGTTTTCGGAATGTGTGCTTTGATAACACTTATTATTTCGGGAATGGTTTGTGGTTCATTATAAATCTTAGCCAATGTTAGCAGTTATTTTTGCGCAACAATTTATTCATACAGATGATATTGTTCTGTTTTTATTATTTGTAGCATTTATTGGAGCAAGTCTTATTTCTCTTATTAGTTTAATTTATCAATCAATTCAGAAAAAAATAAATATACAACGATTAGTGATATTATTTTTTGGATCATTTATAGGATTGTTTTTATTATTTATAGCTTTAATCTATCTCATTTTTGATGGATTTTAAGTACTTAAAACTCATACTATGCCAGTTAGAAATTACACTTATTACGATTATACAATAAGTCTTTGCCCAGAATGTTTGAAACGAGTTGGCGCAAAAATTATCATTGAAGACGAAAATGTTTTTATGACAAAACGTTGTCCAGATCATGGTTTCTTCAAAACTAAAATTGCAACTGATGTCGATTATTACAAAAACATCAGAAATTATAACAAAGCTTCGGAAATGCCTTTGCATTTTGGGACGGATGTCGAATATGGTTGTCCGTACGATTGCGGTTTGTGTGTAGATCACGAGCAGCATTCGTGTTTATCAATTGTTGAAGTGACGGATCGATGCAATTTAACTTGTCCAACTTGTTATGCCATGTCGTCGCCACATTATGGTTCTCATCGTAGTTTGGAGCAGATTGAAGCGATGTTCGATACAATTGTTAAAAATGAAGGCGAACCAGATGTTGTGCAAATTAGTGGCGGTGAGCCAACAATTCATCCGCAGTTTTTTGAGATTATGGAAATTGCCAAATCAAAACCGATTAAACATTTGATGTTGAATACAAACGGGATTCGAATTGCAAATGATCCTGGTTTTGCTGAAAAATTAGCGACTTATGCGCCTGAATTTGAAGTTTATTTACAATTTGATTCATTTAAAAAAGAAGTTTTAGAAGATTTTCGAGGAAAAGATTTGACAGATGTTCGAATGAAAGCTTTAGAAAAATTGAATGAATTAAATCTTTCTACAACTTTGGTTGTTGTTCTTCAAAAAGATAAAAATACGGATGAAATTGGAAAAATCATCGATTTTGCTTTAAAACAAAAATGTGTACGTGGAGTTACTTTTCAACCTGTAGAAATTGCAGGCCGAAACAGAGAAGACTCTATTCATGAAAAAATTACCTTAACGGAAGTTCGTCAAGAGATTCTGAATCAATATCCTCTTTTCAATGGAGATGATATTATTCCGGTTTCGTGTAATCCTGATGCTTTGGCAATGGGATATATGTTAAAATTAAATGACGAGGTAATTCCGTTAACACGCTATATAAATCCTGCCGATTTATTGAATAACGAATCAAAAAATACAATTGTTTACGAACAAGATGAAGAATTGAAAGTACAGTTGTTGGATATTTTTAGCACAGGAATTTCTGTGGATAAAGTACAACCAAAAATGAATCAGTTGCTTTGTTGTTTACCAGAAGTTTGCGCGCCCGAATTGGATTTAGATTACGATAATTTGTTCCGAATAATCATTTTGAATTTTATGGATGCACATGATTTTGATGTTCGTGCTGTTAAAAAGTCTTGCGTACATATCGTCAACAAAGATTTGAAATTAATTCCATTCGAAACAATGAATTTATTTTATCGCGACGAAAAAGCTGCTTATTTAGAAGAGTTGAGAAAAGAGGATAAAGTATTGTTTTAGATGATGATGACAAACTGCTTATTTTTTGGTGATAGTATTACCTACGGCGAATATGACGGAATTCTGGGAGGTTATGTAGAAATTTTGAAACGTTATTGTCATGCAGAATTTTATAACAACAATGCAAATGAAGTCAATTGTTTTAATCTCGGAATAGGAGGTGAGACAACAGAAGGGTTAATGAACCGATTTGAAGTTGAGACAAAAGCACGTCTTTCTCCTGATGAAAATCTAATTTTCTTTTTTTATGGCGCAAATGATTTAGCTGAAAGAAATGATTTAGAATTGGTTTCACTCGCTAATTTCGAATCAAATCTTTTTGAAATAATTTCTCAAGCAAAAGAATTTACAGTTAACATTTATGTGATAAGTATTTTACCAATCTCTAAAACGGTTGATGGAATAAAAGTTCCTAAACGTAAATTTCGTACGACTCAAAAAATTGAATTATACAATCAAAAGCTAAAAGAATTAGCACTTCAAAATCAAATAGAATTTATTGATATTTTCTCACGTTTTAATTCAACTAAAGAAGAATTTCTTTCAAAAGATGGTATTCATCCAAATGAAAAAGGATATCAATTTATCGCAAATCAAATCAAACCGATTGTAGAGAAATATTTGTAAAATCTATTTTTGTTGAATTTGACTTCTGTAATATGGAATGATATAATCTTTAAAAAATAAAAAAGTCATTGATCCAGCTATACATGTAAATGGTGCGTTTTGGCTTGTTCCAGTTGGTGAGATCTAAGAAATTAATAATCCAACTAAATATCCGCATAAAGCGTAATAACCAATTTTCAGAATTATTCTTAATGCTTTGTTTTTCATTTTATTAGTGTTTTAATGAAGATATGGTTTTTATTGATAGTAAACAAAATAATCTTTATTCATTATAAATAACTCATTTTGGTTTTGTAACTTTGTTCGCGAAAGTTTATGGTAATTTTTCAAATAAAAAATTAGTATTAACAAACGAAATTTTCTTCGGGGCAAGGCGAAATTCCTTACCGGCGGTTATAGTCCGCGACTCCTTTAACAACTGTTATTGGACTGATTTGGTGAAACTCCAAAACCGACAGTATAGTCTGGATGAGAGAAGAAAATTGAACACAACTGAAAGTCATGAGTGATAAGTGTTAAGTTCTGAGTGAAAAACTCATGACGCACAACTTTGAGCTTATTACTTAACAATGTGTTTCGCCCTGAAGTGATGTTTCATGATAAAACAAAAATCAAATGAAAACAATCACACAATTTGGCTCAACAGCCAATGAAAGAATTGCAAATGCAATAAAAGATCTACAAAACGGAAAAGGAATTTTATTAATTGATGATGAAAATCGTGAAAACGAGGGTGATATCATTTTTCCTGCTTCCACAATTACTGCGCCTGATATGGCTTTATTGATTCGTGAATGTAGCGGTATTGTTTGTCTGTGTCTTACACAAGAAAAAGCAGATGAATTGGAGCTAAATCCTATGGTCGAAAACAATAACTCACGTTTTCATACTGCATTTACAGTAACTATTGAAGCAAAAGAAGGTGTAACAACTGGTGTTTCTGCAGCCGATCGTATACAAACGATAAAAACAGCAATTAATCCAATTGCAAAACCGACTGACCTTAATCGACCTGGACATGTTTTTCCTTTAATTGCTCGTCCAAAAGGCGTTATGGAACGTCGAGGACATACAGAAGGAAGTATTGATATTGTGAAATTAGCAGGTTTAGGAAATGAAGCAGTTTTGTGCGAATTGACAAATGTTGATGGTACAATGGCGAAAGTTCCGCAAATTATAGATTTTGCCGAAAAACATGAAATGACTGTTTTGACAATTGAGGATATTTACGAATATCGTCTTCAATTAGAGGAGAAAAAACAATTAGAATTCGCTTAAATTAAACAATAAAATACATCATAAACTTTCAAAAATCTTCGGGTAGAAATACACGAAGATTTTTTTTGATTTTATACAAAATTTATTATCCAAAATCAAGGTAATTTTGAATAAAATCAATGTACATTTAAAAACTTAAAATTCAAATTACAAAATGACATCAGAGGAGAAAGTTCCATCCGTTTGGAAAAATAAAGAATTTATTCCATTCATATTTTTAAGGTTTTCCTTAATCTTTGCTTTATTCATTCAGAGTACGTCTGTTGCGTACGAAATTTTTAAAGTCACTCAGAAAGAAATTTTTCTTGGATTAATTGGTTTAGCCGAGTTTTTACCAATTCTTTTAACTGCTTTTTATGCGGGACAATTGGTCGATAAATTGGATAAACGGATGATCTTGGTACGAAGTATTGGTTGTTTTATGACCGCTTCTTTTGTCTTGATGATTGTTAACTTTCCGTCAGTTCGCCAAGCAATCGGAATTCCTGTTTATTTGGGAATCTGTTATTTTGCATTTTTCATTTTAGGATTGACAAGATCCTTTAGCGGACCAGCTTTATTTGCACTTTTAGCCTTAGTTGTCCGTAAAGAAAACTACACAAAAGCAATTCCAGTTTCTTCGTCTGCATTTATGATTGGATCAGTTTTAGGACCTTTGGCAGGAGGAGTTATTTTAGCAAAATTTGGTATTGAAGCCGCTTTGATAACCGCTTTTACAATTATGTGTATTTCGATGGTGATGATATTATTAATTTCTAAAAAACCAGCAGAAATATCAGAATCAGAATCGACAGAATCGCCAATGATACGTATCAAAGAAGGTTTGAGATTTATTTGGGGAACGCCAATTATATTAGCTGTTTTGAGTTTGGATATGTTTGCGGTTTTCTTTGGTGGAGCAGAATCGTTGTTACCAGCTTTCGTTGAAAAAGTATTGAATCAAGGTTCTGAAGCTTTTGGATTATTACGTTCAGCACATGGAATTGGATCGATTATAATGATGTTTTTCTTGTCGATGATTCCAAGTTTATTAAAAGGAAATGTTGGACCAAAATTATTGGGAGCAGTCGCAATGTTTGGTATTTGCATTATATCTTTCGGATTTAGTCAAAATCTGTATTTATGTTTTGTGATTTTGATGTTTGGAGGTGCTTTTGATGCAATTTCGATGGTAATTCGTCAAAGTATTTTACAAATTAAAACGCCCGAAAATTTGAAAGGTCGTGTTTCATCTGTCAATTCAATATTTGTGAGTTCTTCTAACGAATTAGGAGCTTTAGAAAGTGGAATTGCTGCAACATTTTTAGGGTTAGTTCCAGGAATTATTTTTGGTGGAACAATGACAATTTTAACCGTAATTTTAATTGCATTTTTCATCAAACCTATTCGAAAAGTAACCTTAGAATAAAATATTAAGATAAAAAGAAGTAAAGGTTTTAAAATAAAGTAAAGCGAATCAATTGATTCGCTTTTTTGTTATCTTTAAGAAAATAATTATCAATGAAATCTATTGTTTACTTTTTACTTTTAGGATTTGGTTTGTTGAGTTGTAATAAGGATGAAATTAAAATAAAGGTTGATAAAGTCGAAAATAATATGATACACTTTACAATCAAGAATAACTTCGAAAAAGAATCAATTCGCTTTTTAAAACCTAAACATAATTATTTATGTTATGAAGGAAGTAGTCCTATTAATAATATCTATAAAGATTTTTACATCTTAGATTTTATAAACAGATACTGTAATCTTCCCCTTGTTAA
>NZ_DJTP01000014.1:0-12718 GCF_002440405.1 Empedobacter sp. UBA6305
GAGGATATGACGTACCCACAGTAGCAGACGAAAAAGGAAATGGTGTTCTTCCTTACCCAACCGCTATAAAAAAAGCTGATGACGCCTGATTAAGTTAAGTGTTTAACATTTAATCAGGTAGTTTATGCAGACAAAACAAAAAAAATCATTCAGCAAAAAAATCAATTTACAACTTTGGTCGTTGTTTAGACGTTATCCAACTATTCCTTACATCCTCAAATGGACATTCATTTGCTTATTTATCGGACTTTGTGTTGGTAGTGCTTCCGCAGGTTTTCTTCAATCATTGGATTGGGTTACGAATTATCGGGAAAATCATTTATGGTTAATTGCATTGTTGCCTATTGGTGGTTTTTTCATTGGCTTACTTTATTATTATTTGGGCAAAGACATTGAACCAGGAAACAATTTACTTCTTGATACCATTCACGACCCTAAACAAATTATTCCCTTCCGTATGGCTCCGTTTGTTTATATCGGAACCGTGGTAACACATTTATTCGGTGGTTCGGCAGGGCGTGAGGGAACAGCTCTACAAATGGCGGGTGCAATTGCCGACCAATTCAGTAAACCTTTCCGACTTTCTGAAAGCGAGCGAAAAATTTTAATCATTTCAGCCATTTCCGCAGGTTTTGGGTCTGTATTTGGTACACCATTGGCAGGTGCAATTTTCGGTTTAGAAGTGTTTTTAATCGGACGATTAAAATACGATGCTATTTTTCCCGCATTTGCAGCCGCTATTTTCGCAGACTTAGTTACGAAACTTTGGCAAACACACCATACTCATTACTACATCAATTTTGTTCCCGACATCTCTTTTTTAAATATCATTTACGCAATCATTGCAGGAATTATTTTTGGATTATGCTCAGCAACATTTAGTAAAACAATACATAAGGCAAGTTCTATTTTCAAATCAAAAATTGAGTATCCACCTTTCCGACCTTTGATAGGCGGTGTTATTGTTGCTCTTGCAGTTTGGGCAATAGGCACAACAAAATACATTGGCTTAGGTATTCCTACAATTGTTCAGTCCTTTGAAGAACAATTACCTATGTATGATTTTGCCTTGAAAATGATTTTTACCATCATCACATTGGCAGCAAGTTTTAAAGGTGGAGAAGTTACTCCACTGTTTTTCATTGGGGCAACTTTAGGTAACGCATTAAGTTATTTCATTCCATTGCCAACAGCACTTTTAGCAGGAATGGGATTTGTTGCCGTTTTTGCAGGAGCAACGAATACGCCATTAGCTTGTAGCATTATGGCAATTGAACTTTTTGGTGCTGATTGCGGAGTGTATGTTGCAATTGCTTGTGTAGTTGCATATTTAGTTTCAGGACATAACAGCATTTACAACAAACAAATGGTTGGCGAACCAAAGCACAAAAGATTTTCGAACCACGAAGGAAAAAGATTAAATGAACTTTAAAATTGTGAATATGAATACAAACAATATAAACGTAATGAGAATTTATTTTGGCTACGGACAAACAGTCAAAGGACAATCTTTTTGGCAACGACTTTGGAGCAACAATTTGGGACAATTACTTTTAAAGAAAGCGAAAGAAATGAATATTGAACAAGCCAATATTTTTATTGCAAAAGCTGGTTATTTAGACAACGATAAGATAAGTTTCAATATTTCAGAAATTCCATCTAAAAAAAATCCAGTTTGCCTTGAACTTGTGGACACTGCCGAAAAATTAAAAAATTTTATAGGGCAAAATAGAAAAGAGCTAAACGAAACAAATGTTATTCTACTAAATAATGAATGTTTTAAGATTGACCAATAAAAAAAGGACTTATAAAGCCTGTTGAACCCTTTGATAAACTCAGGATAGGCTGAAAAAAATTGTATCAAGAATAGAATTTTATCTTCAAAAACCTTTTTCTCGATACAAAATTCTTTCAGAATTCCACTCGAAATGACAGGTTTATTGATAAAATTAAAACGGGTTCATAAATTATAAAATAACATTATAACATGTAAACAAACATTATTTAATACCCATCGAGCATTATTCGACAAGATTAATTTTTAGCTTATTACTATTTCTATTTCTATTAAACATAAATTATTTAGATATTGAATAGTGGTTAAAGTTGTAATTTTGGCTAAAATTATGGTTTTAAAACCACCGAAAGTTTTGGCACAATTTCGGTCTAATCATAAACTGATCACAGAGCTGAGAGAATAAGGTTTCGATTCTTTTTCTATATTTTTTGAACGCATAAAATTGTGGTTTATACTCTTTTTGATTAGCTTTTTTAGGTGTTTCTTTACATTAACTTCTTTTTTGTCACTCCTCTACACAAACTTATATTGAATAATACTTAAACTACTCGATAATATCATGGAGAAAAAGTTACACTATTGAACAATTTTCTTATTTTTTTATAAAATTCTAAGCACGTGAACAACGAAGAAGAACAAACCAAAAATTTATAACTAACTTTGAGGTCTCAATTATGAGACCTTTTTATTTAAGAAAAATCAATGCAAAATATAAAATTAATCGTGACAGATATGGACGGAACTCTGTTACGTTCTAATCATTCGTTAAGTCCAGAATTCAATAAAATTTACGAAGAATTAAAAGAAAACAACATCACATTTGTACCTGCAAGTGGTCGTCAATATTATAGTATCATTTCTTATTTTGAAAATATAAAAGATGAATTGGCAATTATTGCTGAAAACGGAACCTATGTTACCTATAAAGGTGAAGAAATTTTTGTTGACGAATTGGATTGGTCTGTTGTAAAAGAAATCGTAGAAGAAGTGCGTAAAATAGAAGGCGCAAATATTGTTTTGGCTGGTAAAAATGCAGCTTATGTGGAATCGAAAGATGAAACTTTTTTAGAATATTTTAAAAATTATTATGACAAAAATATTTGGGTTGATGATTTAACTAAAATCGAAAATGAACAATTCATTAAAATTGCAGTAAATCACGCTGATGGAACAGAATTTAATGTATTTCCAAAATTAGTTGATTTTGAAAAATATGGATTAAAAGTTGTGGTTTCTGGAGAAGTATGGTTAGATGTAATGAACAAAAAATCGAACAAAGGAGTTGCATTACAAGCTTTGATGAATAAATTGGATATTTCTTCTGAAGAAATCATTGTTTTTGGGGATTTTATGAATGATTTGGAGATGTT
Source organism: Empedobacter sp. UBA6305 (assembly GCF_002440405.1). NCBI lineage: Bacteria > Pseudomonadati > Bacteroidota > Flavobacteriia > Flavobacteriales > Weeksellaceae > Empedobacter > Empedobacter sp. UBA6305. The sequence goes on from NZ_DJTP01000014.1 coordinate 3,169, forward strand.
ACATTTGGCAAAATATAGTTTTGCAATGGAAAATGCGCATCCAAATGTAAAAGAAGTGGCAAATTTTAAAGCGCCTTCTAACGATGAAGATGGTGTAATTCAAGTTATTAAGCAATATTTACAACAATTAAAAACCGTAAACACTTAATAATCTGACAAATAACATCAATCATTTAACATTTCAAATCAGATTAAATTATTAATTTCGCACAAAACCTAAACAATCAATGTTAGCTATCAACAAACATCTAAAAAGCTTTCTTGCAATTGGAACTTTACTTTTTGTTTTTTCTTGTAAAAACGAAAATAATCCTATTCAAAATCAAACAACAACTTCTTCTGAACCAAAAGAAATTTTGCAGAATGATGTTGATTCTGTTTATACGGTAAAAGTTGACTCTTCAGTTTTGAAATTAGATACTATTGCAAAAGAAGAAAGGAAAAATCCTATTGATTCGACAAAACAATATGTTTACCTAACTTTTGACGATGGTCCATATAATGGAAGTAAAAATATCAATAAAATATTAACCGAAGAAAATGTAAAAGGAACGGTTTTCTTAGTTGGTTTTAATGCTTTTACGAAAGATTTGAAACAACATGTAGAAGATTATAAAGCCAATCCAAATGTAGAAATTGCTAACCATACTTTTTCGCATGCGCGTAACAAATACAAAGCTTTTTACAGTGTTCCAGAAAATGTTTATGAAGATATTCGCAAAAATGAGGTGGTATTAGACATACATTCTCGTTGGGTTCGTTTACCTGCACGTAATACATGGCGTTTGAACAAACGCAAAAAAGACGATCCAGTAAAAAATGCAATTCCAGCAGCTGATTTATTGGCTAAAAATCAATACTATATCTATGGTTGGGATTATGAATGGGAAAGAAGTGGAAAAAAATCTGTCAATCATCAGCTTTCTTCGCCTGAAAAAATTTACGAAGGAATTGTACATCGTTTGGATCAAAATAAAACATTCGAAAAAAATCATTTGGTAATTTTAATGCACGATGATATGTTTAATGAAGATTATAATGCAGAAAAATTAAGACAATTAATTGTTTTATTGAAACGTAATCCGAAAATTGTTATTAAAGGAATTTCTGGATATCCAACCAGGATTAGCTAAATAAAATATTAAGATAAAAAAAACTCTATCGTTGTTTCTATTTCGTGACCTTTTTCTAACACTTTGTGTACAGGACAAGAATTTGCAACTTTCAATAATCTTGTTTGTTGTTTTTCATCGAAATCACCTTCTATAATAACATGACGCTGAAAAGTAATTGGCTCAGTTGTAATCATATCAAAATTGACATCTACCTCAACTTTTTTGTAAGCAAATTCTTTGTGATTCATATACATTTGCAATGTAATCGAAGTACAAGAAGCCAATGCAGCTCCCAATAATTCGCTTGGTTTTGCAGCTGTATCCAAACCTCCTTTATCTAAAGGTTCATCTACATTAAATTCGTGTTTCCCAGCTTTAATATTCGAAATATAATTTTTATCTGTCGAAGTTGATGTTACATTAATATCACTCATTATCAATTTATTTTTCGTTTTCTTTTATTTTAGATTTTTGTTGAGCTTGCGGAATCGGAACGTAATCGTCATCTCCAGGAACTTTAGGAAAACGATGATTAATCCAATTTTCCTTCGCCGTTTCAATCGTTTCTCTTGAAGAACTTACAAAATTCCAAAAGATAAAATGTTCTTCCGGTAATTCTTCTCCTCCAAAAATATAAACGGTAGAACCAGCCGTAATTTCGAACTCACACAAAGTAGCTTCTTTCGCAACTAATAATTGTTTTGTTCCGTATGTCTCTCCTCCATCTTTGATAGAACCTTCTAATACATACAAAGCAGATTCTCCATACAAATCTTTACCTAAAGAAACTTTGAAATCATTTTTCGCTTTAATCTCAATAAAATATAAAGGGGAATAAACAGGCACGCCAGAAGTATGTTCACCAAACTTACCAGCAATCAATCTATAATCAGCATTTTCGTCCGACCAATTTGGTAATTTATCTGCTTCAACATGAACAAAACTCGGCTCCATATTTTCTAATTCTTTTGGCAAAGCCACCCAAATTTGTAAACCATGTAATGTTTTTTCTGTTGTACGTAGATATTCCGGAGTTCGCTCAGAATGTACAACACCTTTACCAGCAGTCATCCAATTCACAGCTCCAGGCTGAATTTCTAATTCAGTTCCTAAACTATCGCGATGCATAATCGCTCCTTCAAATAAATAAGTCAAAGTTGATAAACCAATATGTGGGTGCGGTCCTACATCAAGATTTTGATAATCTTTCATTTTTGTTGGTCCCATATGATCGATAAATACAAATGGTCCGACATGTCTTTTTTGACGAAATGGTAATAATCTACCAACCAAAAAATTTCCTATATCAGCAGCTTTTTCTTCTAAAATTAATCCAACGTTAGACATAATTAGTTTAGTTTTTTAATTGATGTAAAATTAGTTTTAACTATTAATTTAAAACTTGATTTAAGTTAATAAATAAAAAAAGGCTAACCAAAAGGTTAGCCAATTATAACTTAATCTTAACGATTTCTAGTAATCGTAACTATTTTGTGTTTCTCCTCCAAAATTCCAAGCAATACCGAAACGTAATGTGTTTTCTAAAGCATTGTTTGTATCTGACATTGGAATTAAGTAAGAAGCATTAAAAGCAAACGCATTGTATTTTAGCCCTAAACCTAATGTCAAATGTTGACGATCACCTTTCATTGGACTTTCGTGAAAATAACCGGCACGGATAAACAAAGCATCATTATAAGAGTACTCTGCACCAACAGAATACATAATTTCTTTTAACTCCTCTTTTCCTCCCCCTGGAGCATCTCCAAATGAACTGAAAATTCCAGACATTACACCTTTATTAGGTATATAACGATTCGTTACATTCCCTTCTTCATCATATTCATATTGAGGTGTAGGAACTAACAATTTAGAAAATTCTGTTGTAATACCAACTTTATTGTAATCATCAAATTTGAAATCATATCCAACACCTAAACGTAATGTTGTTGGTAAATATGATGCATTATCTTCTGAGTTTGAATAATCTAATTTTGGACCAATATTAGAGATTTGGAAACCTCCACGTAATTTTCCTTCAAAATTATTTGTATTCATTGTTTCTGATTGATAATATCCAGCAATATCTACAGCAAAAGTGTTTGCTGGTTGAACTGTACCATCACTTACTCCATTGAATAAATCTGAACGAATGAAACGACCTGTCACCGCCATCGAGTAATTATCTGTTAAACGTAAACCATATGATAAATCGATTGAGAATTCATTTGGTTTGGCTACTCCGTCATTAATTATATCGCTTCCATCAATACCGCCTGCTCCAAGTCTATTTAACTGAATTTCGCCCATATTGAAATAATAGATACTTGCTCCTAATGTACTACGTTCATCTTGACCTAAAAACGTATAATAAGTAGCATTCAATAAAAATACATCATTCACCAAAGATCCCATATAAGGTGTATATGAAAAGGCTACACCTGAATAATCAGGAGCAAAAGAATACTTTGCCGCATTCCAAAATTGAGAATAATTATCCGCAGAAGTTGCAACTCCTTGATCTCCCAAACCACCTGCACGTGCATCTGGAGAAATTCTTAAAAATGGAGCTCCTGTCATTATCGGATTATTAACTTCATCTTTATTTTGAGCAAAAGTAAATCCTGATGCTAAAATCAATAAACTTGCTGTAATTTTTTTCATTCGTTATATTATTGATTATATTTTTTCTTTTTGTTTATTATTTTAATATGACAAGTTTTTCAACTGCGGTGGCTGATCCTTTACAAACCGTATCATCAACACCTTTCACATTGACCTTGTAAATATAAACACCTTTTCCTATTTTATCGCCAAAATCATCCAAACCATCCCATTCTATCGCATATTTACCTGTTCGATATCCTTCTCTAAAAGGTTCTGCTGAAACAGTTTTACGAATCGTTTTGACTAATTTTCCTGAAATTGTAAATATCTGAACCATTACATCTAACTCAGAATCACAATTATGTTCAAAATGGAAAAACGTATTCTTTGTAAATGGATTTGGCCAGTTTAACAATTTATCAATATGTAATTGTCCTGTTCCATTTTCCATTACTACAAAGTCTAACGTTACAGTATTCGAATTATTGTTGATATCCCAAAATTTTAAATTCACAGTATGTTGACCAAGTTCAAGATTTTTCAATTGATACATTACTTGTCCTTTCTGATAATCTTCAAAATTCTTATTGATACATGGGTTTGCATCACCTCCATCATAATATTCATTCAACACATAAGCATCTTGCACTTTTCCATCAAGCGTTGCAACAATATCGTGTCCAATACTCGATCCAGTTGCATTAATACCTGAATTATCAGTTAAACAACCAACCAAATAAGGCGAACGATCTGTAATTCCTCCATTCGCAAAATGAAGGTTATTCATATATAATTTTCCTTGCGGACGTTCATCATCATTCAATCCTTCTTCGTTAATTCCTTCAATCGTAATTGTTTTTAAAGTCGATGCGTCTTTACCATCTTTCTCATCCCAAGCATAAAATTTTATTTTACGATTTCCTAATTCATAATTAATATCTTTCGGAACATAAAATTGAATCGTAAATTCACCTTTTTCTACTTTTCCTATTCCTTTATAAATTGTTTTATTTTCTGTTTCGAAAGTTTTTCCAGCCCAATCAGACTCCGATAAAATGGTTTTCGTTTCAGGTTTTTCATACAAACTAATCGCAATTTTCCCATTGAAACTATTATCAATTGAAGTATTAGATAATTGATTTACTTTACCTGTAATCGTTATAAAATCTAATGCTTGCATTTTACCACCAGCAAGGGCATCTACATCTTTTTTATTTTTGATGCTTAATATTTCAATATCTTGTTGTGGACGATGAATTACTAACATCGGATCTCCAAGAATACTTACACTTTTGTTATTTTGATGTTTTGGAGAATAATTTAATTTTGCTTCATTAAGCGCTTTACCAATTGTTTGATTTTCTATTCCAACTTTCTTGAAAAACTGTTCGATCAAAAAATTATTCATCGAATCTCCGTAACCTGTTCCAATTGGACGATTGGTTGTTATCATAGACAAGGCTCCTCCATTTGCGTTTTTCAACATAGCTTCTCCGGCAGAATTATATTGCGGTAAATCCCAAATTGTAAAATCACAAGTCACAGTTGTTACGATAGGTAAACGTGAATAAGCTGCATTAAAATTGGATAAATTTGTTAATTCTTCTGCTGTAATAATTCGCTCTTGTGCCCAACTACGAGGACCTCCATGACCGTAATACATCAAGAAGTTTGAACCTAACTCGATTCCATTCAAAATTGCTTGATTTACGGTTGGATATCTAACTCCGGCAGAAGTACTTTCAGGTTGATGAGCTCCCGAATATATTTTATTAATCGTATAAATTTGATTCTCAGGTTTAGAAAATTCAGTATCAATTTTGGCATTTAAGCCTGGAGTATTTACATTATTATCATTATCAGTAACTGCAACAATTTTTGTTCGCCAATCGCCATAGGAAGTCCCTTTTCCTTGAACTTTATCGTAATATGAAACTATTTTATCAACCAAAATCTTTGCCTCAGTAGAATTAGAAGCAGAAATTCGTCCTACAGCTATTTCAAACCAATTGGCATCGTAACTATAAATTCCGTCTACGCTATTCGATAACATTTTTACATTATCATTTAACATTGCAAAATAATCATCCGTTGCAATCGCACCATCAATATCAAGAGAAGGTTCGTCTGTAAAAGTTGGAAGATAATTTGTAAAATCCTTTACTCTATTTTTTGGATCATAGGTTGTTGCTCCAAACAAAACACCATATTCTAAATTTGGACTTGATCTATCTTTTAAGAATTTAAAGAAATCACGAATCGCAATAGGATCTTGACTTCCAGAAGAAAAATCGTTGTAAACTTGTTCCGTTGTTACAACTGCAACATTTATCTTATCATGTTCTTTTCTAAAATTCGCCAAGCGAGTAGCTTGATCCAAATATTTTGGATGCGTGACAATTATATAATTAATATCGGTTAAACTACGAATATCTTGATTTGCTACTTTCCCTACATATTTTGCATCTGTAAAAGCATTTTCATCCTTGAATGCGACAAACTGATTCAGATGATTTGTGCTAAACTTATACAAATTACTTTGCGGAACAATTGAAGAAATTAAATGAATATCAGAAACATTCCAAACAGAAACATTTGCAGCATTATTCAATGAAAAAGCATTCACACTTCCATTATTAATATCTTCTAAAAACTGAAAAGTGAATTGCTCATTGCTATATGTTAAACCATCTTTGAAACGCAATTGTAAATAATCCAAATAAGCTAATCCAGAAGGATTGGTTCCGCTAGAAGAAACCGCAATATCGATAGAATTTGAACCTAATGAAACTGTTTTATCTTGAATATTTCTATCAAATAAAGAGTTTCCTAAAGAATGAGTAAAAGTTTGTCCATTTAAATTAACGCTATATGATGTATTGTTTGCATTTTTTCCAACCACCGCATAACGCAAATATGCTTCTCCACCATTTACAGCATTCGCTTTGAACGTTTTCTTGAAACCTCCATTTAAACCAATATTTTCTCCAACCCAAATTTGCCCAAGACCATTTAAGTTAATCGAATCTTTTTCATGAAATTGTAAATTATCAAAAGTAGAAAAAGTTTTTATAGGACTTGCTGTAAGCGCCTGTTCTCCTACTCTTTTGCCATCTTCTCCATTAAAACTGATAAAATAATAAGCAAAATCATCATACAAATTATAGCGAACTTTTGCATCTTTCAACGTTGTCGTATTATTTCTGTACCACTGATGCGGACCTTTCGCATAAAACAACGCGTAATCATTACTATCAAAACTTCCATCTTCACCTCCAACAAATTTTATTGGAATTTCATTCAAAGCTCCAGTTCTATCTTCCGTTAAATTCTCCATCAAACGCCCTTCTCCATTTCCATAGATTTTTAGCGATTTTGGGTTAAAATTGGTCGGAATTCCATTTTTAGTAAAGAAACTTTTATCTAATTTAAAAACTCCATCTTTCGAGACTTTTATTTTGTACCAATCTCCCGTTTTCAAAACACTTGTAGTCGAATTATCAATTAATTTTCGAGAAGATGTTTTTCGAGATTGAATTGATTTCGGTACAATTGAGAAAGATTCTATTTTTAAAATCTTATCATTTTGTTTGACAAATGGTACAACTTTAAAAATTAGTTTTTGCTGACCATTTTTATCAATAATATTATATGAAGAAAAATTAATTTTATCTGTAATCGAAGACGTATTCAAATCGGCCAATTCATCCTGTACTTCTCTAAATTGCACATTTGATAATTCAACTTCTTGATTTGTAGAATTTAACTCAACGACAAATTCTGGAAGAAAATATCCTCCAACAAAATAATTATCTTTATTCGAAAAAAACGGCACATTTACCTTATTTCCATTCGTTAAAGAAATTGTTTGATTATTCTCCCAATTTATTTTGTAATTTTGACTAAATAATTGAGGAAATTGAAGCAAAGTTGCAACTAAAATAAAATATTTCTTCATGTCTGAATAACGCTATTTTGACAAATATATTTTCAATCGTAAAATAAAAAAATAATTCTTACGTTTGATACAAGAAATAAAGCATTTTTTCGTTGTAAGATTAATGTCAAATGCTTTTATTTGCATTAAATTTAATTTTCGAAAACCAGAAATATTCTATGAAAATGAATAAAGGACGTATTTTTTCTCTTGCCCTTGCAGCTGTAACTATGAGTGTGTTCATGGGTTGTGCAAGCAGTTCAGGAAAGAAAAAAGGAGGTGGAACAAAAAATTTCACAAGCCGTACAGGATGGAAACCAAACGATAGTAAAGGTTGGTTTTTTTCAGGTAAAAAGAAAGAAAACATCAAAGCTTGGCCTGGAATGGTTTTCATCGAAGGTGGATCTTTTACGATGGGAATTACGAAAGACGACGTGTTACACGATTGGAATAATTCTCCTGTTCGTATGCAAGTAAAATCTTTCTTTATGGGTGAAACTGAGGTTACAAACTACGAATATAGAGAATATTTAACTTGGTTGAAAGTTGTTTTCCCACCAGAAGACACGCAATACAAGGATATTTATAATGGAGCATTACCAGATGAAACGGTTTTTAACAATCAATTATCTCGTGATGATTTCTCTACAGAAAATTATTTATTTTCTCCAGAATTCAGCTATTACCCAGTAGTTGGTATTTCTTGGTTACAAGCCATTAACTATTGTGATTGGTTAACAGACCGTGCTCTTGAAAAATCTTTAATGAACAAAGGAATCTTATCAAAAGATTATTACAATAACGAGGAGTATAATTACGGAAATAAAACATTTAGTGCTGAACAATATAAGTTAGGCGATACAAATGTAAACGAAGCGATTGATTCGACTAAAATTATGAAAGCGAATCAAATTAAAACGCAAAATACACGTATCTTAAAAGCAAATCGTGCAACTGGTTCAGATGAAGTACAACCCTTCCGTTTACCTACAGAAGCTGAATGGGAATATGCAGCATTAGCTTTACCTGGAAATCGTGAATACAACGAATACAAAGGAAAAGATGTTGCTCAAAATAACTTGAGAGTTACAAAAGGAGCTCAAAGAGGACAATATTTAGACAACTTCAAACAAGGACGTGGAGATTACTCTGGTATTGGAGGATTTGGAAACGATGGTTCTGCAATTACAAGTGATGTGCGTAAATATCCATCAAATGATTTTGGTCTTTACGGAATGTTAGGAAACGTTGCTGAATGGGTTTCTGATGTTTATCGTCCAATTATTGATGAAGAAGCAAACGATTTCAACTACTACCGTGGAAATATTTTAAAAACAAAAATTGACAATGGCGCAGGTGGTTTTGAAAAATATGACGAAACAAATGTTGAATATGATACATTAGACAACGGACGTTTAGTTTATAGAGGATTACCAGGCGCTTACAAAAAACAAATAGAATACGATTTAACAAATTATCGTGATGGTGACCCTAATTCTTCTTTATCACCACGTACTGAGGAAGGTAAATCTGCTGATCAAGCAACAGAAGACATGTACAACGCTCCTCAACGTAAATTTAGAGTAGATGAAAAAGGTCGAGTAATCTTAGAAAAAGATTCTTCTAAACGTACTTCTGACATCTCTGATGAAACACGTGTTGTAAAAGGTGGTTCTTGGAAAGACCCTATTTACTGGATAGATCCAGGACAAAGACGTTACTTACACCAAGCAAGTGCAACAAACTGGATTGGTTTCCGTGTGGCACAAGAATACTCTGGTAGTTTCGAATCAAAACGTAAACGTAGAGGATAAAAATCTTTCTTAATAAAAAAAAACTCGGTACTATAGTATCGAGTTTTTATTTGTTAATTATGTCCCGTCCTGAAATA
>NZ_DJTP01000019.1:0-43167 GCF_002440405.1 Empedobacter sp. UBA6305
TTTTTAGGGAAGATTACACATCCTTTAATAAATAAAATTAATGATATAGTAACTTCTGGAATAACATTACCTAACGAAAGTGTAAATTCTTTTGTTCCACGTTTAATGAATTGTGAGTTCCATACAACTGGCTATTATAATTTTTATTATTACGTAGCACCGAATGATATGGATTTTGAATTTACATTGAAAGGAAATATTGATAAATTCCATTTTATGTTATGGAGACTTTCGAAAAATTCGAATCCTAATGATATTTTTGTAAGAACAGGTTCAAGTTCTAATGAATATACAACTATAAATCCAATTAGAGCTGTTTATAGTAACATAACAAAAGAGAAGGGTTTAAAGGGTGGTAAATTAAATGATTGTATATCAAATTCTACAGATGGTTTTGTAAGTGCTTTTGAAAATGGAAGTAAGTTAAAAGAAGGAGAAATTATTGTAATAGCAATTTATGGTACAGATAATCCAATTTTAGAGTTAACAATTAGTGGAGCTAAAACAGTAGATAATCTTGTTTTTGATAACCATTGTTATACAGATGATTATTTATTATCAGATGTGAAGACCAAAATTATAAATGATATTAGAGTTTCAGACCCAAGTATAAATGTTGGGAATATAGAATTTTATAAACCAGATAATACATCTACAAATGATAATATCAGCTATATTAACGGAATAGAACAAATTTTGTATGCCAGAGTTTATGATAATTCTAATAAATTAGTTTATATCTATAAATCTATAAAATTCAAATTTATTCCAGAGTTGATTTATACAGTTCAAAACAAAACAGAACAATATTGTGCTACGTCAATAACTTTTTTAAAAGAGGATTTAATTAGTAGAATATCTCCATCTATTAATTCCTCTAAATATGCAGATTATGAAGTATATGTTGATGACGCAATTGTTAATGGAAATATTCCTTTAAATAATTCTAATAATTATAGAATCAAATTAAAATATATTGGTGCTGAGTTCTGTTCTATAGATTTATTTTCAAGAGAAGTTGAATTTAAGCTAATTAACTCAAATCCTATTTTACCTTCTGGAAAATTTGCAGAAGTTTGTAATACTGAAATTTTATCAGAAGCTGAAATTTTAACTGCTTTAGGAGTTGACTCAACTATTTATCGTTTAGTGAATATGCCAACAACACCTTATAATTTTATTGGGAATGAAGCTAAGTTTAATGTTCAGATTGAAGATCGTTCTGATGCATCTTGTACAAGTAATATTGTAGAGTTTACAGTTAAGAAAAAAAACAAATGTAGATTTGGATAATTTGACTTTAACTTTTTGCCGAAGTGATTTTTCTTTTTCTGAATTTGAATTAATCATCAATAATGTAAAAAAGAATGATAATTTAGTTACTATAAATTTGGTTTATAATGGTACAAGTTATATTGAATCACAACTTCAAAATTTGTATAATGAGATTTACAACAATAGAACACAAACAAGTTTTAATTTATCAATTACAGGAAATAAAGCTGGTTTTTGTGAATCTACAGCTCCGTTGAAAATTACGTTAAATGATTCTTCTATTCCTACAAAACCTTTTGAAGTTTTATTCAATCCTGTTTGTTTAGGTGTGACACAAAATTATACTTTTGATATAGATGAAATAAAAGAACATATTAAAGATAAATTTGGAATTTCAAACATTACAGATTTTGATATTTTTAATTTAGATGGAACACCATTTTTACCAGTTAATGTTAATGCAAATTCTAATCAAACATTAAGTTTTAAAATAAAAAAAGTTGGTGAAAGCTGTTTTTCAGAAGATATGTATTTAATTGTAAAAACAGTTAATCAACCAAATGTTGTATCTGCAACATTTTCAGGTGTGTTTTGCGAAGGAGAAACATTAACAATTGATGATGATTTATTAAAAAATAATTTCGGACTAAATGTTTTTGATTACAAAATATTTATTGATGGAACAGAATATATTCAAGGAAATTCTATCCAAAGAATATTGAATTTTGGAGGAAATACTTCTTTGAATATTCCAATTGAATTTAAAAATACATTAAGAGAGATTTGTTTAACAGCTGTAGAATTAACGGTCAATAAAAAACAAGATTTAATTGTTGATGTTCCTTCATTAGAAAGTTATACAAAAGCGAATCCAATTGTTTTTTGTGAAGGTGAAAACGATGATGCGAAAACTCAAATTCAAGCAATTTTAGATTACATTCAAACTAATTATTCTTTAACAAGTTCTAAAACAAAAGATCAAATTTTTGATCAATTTAATTCTAATCAAGGTTCAGTAGATGTTGATTTTTATAATTTGGACTATTGTGGTGTGATTACCTTAAAATTAAACTACAAGAAAAATTCTTTACCTAATATCGAGGTTGAAAATCCAGATCCATTGTGTACAGGAGAAAAATATAAGTTAGATTTTACAACTCAAACAGATTACGATAAGTATTATTATGAGGTAGAAAAAGAAGATGGAACTAGAATTTTAGGAACATATATTTTTGAGCTTGATGCAGGTAATTATAAAATTACAATTGAAGATAAATTATCGGGTTGTTCTATTGTTAAAACGTTAGTTGTTTCTCTTTCAGTATTGCCTACAATTGATAAAATTACAATCAACGAAAAAAGTATAATTGTTTCTGCAAAAGGAAATGGAAAGTTAGAATATGCGTTGTTTGATTCTGATGGAAAAGTAATTGTAGATTGGCAAACAAAGAATGAATTAATTATTCCAGATAATATCAAAAATAATAATTTTACAGTAAGAGTAAGATTGAATAATTGTGGAGTTTCGGAGCTTAAAAATGTTATTTACCTTGCTTTACCAAATGTTGTAACACCAAATAATGATGGTTTTAATGATATTTGGCAACCAATGACAAAAGATGGTAAAGTTACCAATACATCAAATTCGTACAAATTGATTATTTTTGACCGTTACGGAAAACAGATATTGACACAAGAAGGAACAGATATTATAAAATGGGACGGAACGCTAAATGGTAAACCTGTTGCAGATGGGACATATTGGTATTTGTTAGAATTCTCGAAGCAATCAGATGATTTGCAAGTTTTATATTCTGGTAGTATATTAGTTAAACGAAAAATCAATTAATTGATTGAAACATATTTATGAAAAAAATAACACTATTCATATTAACTCTATTCTCACTTTATAAAGTAGAAGCACAACAAGGGTTACCGTTTTATAATCACTATTTGGTGAGTGATAAAATGTTAATTAATCCTTCGTACGCAGGACAAGACCCGAATGTGATTTCTATAACAGGAACGCATCGCAATCAGTGGGACGATTTACCTGAAAGTCCAAGTACACAAACGGTAAGTGCTCACGGAATTATTGTAGATCGTTTGGCGTTGGGAATGCAATTTTTCAACGATAGAAATGGGGCAGTTAAAATGACTGGTTTCGGAATTAATGCAGCATATCACATTCCTATTGATGATAGAAGTTATGATGGAGATGAAATCAATGTTTTCTCTTTCGGTGTTGGTGCTTCTAATGTTTCGCAACGTTTTGATTATTCAAAAATTATCGCAGAAGATCCGAATGACCCTGCTTTACAAGAAGATAAATATTCTACATATTTTGCGAATTTGGGATTATCTTTCAAATATGCTGGTTTCTCCGCTGGAGTGTCGGTTTTGGATATTCCGTTAAGCCAAAATGTGTATTATGTGAACAATGTAGAGCCTTTGCCAACGTGGTATTATTTCAATGTTGGATATAAATGGAACGTTTCCGAAGGAATTGCGTTAGAACCTTCTTTGGTGTATAATTTGAACTCGAATTCGGAGCGTCATTTGGATATAAACTTGATGTCGCATATTGGTTTTGGAGACAATAATCAAGGCGTTGATATTGGAGTAGGGTACAAGCAAGGAATGGATTCTAAAAATAGCAATCCGTTGTTTGTTTCACCAATCCTAAAGTTTAAAGTTGGTTCTTTAAAAGCTGGAATTTCCTACGATATTGGTTTATCAGATTATCAAGTTGATGGTCGCAAGAACGGAATGTTATTTAGTTTAGGTTTCGATTTGCAAAACCCTTGGGGAGCAAGATTTGATTAATATTATGAATAATGAATAAAATTTTACTTTTAGTCCTATTTATTGTTGGTTGTTCATCTTTTAGTTTTTGTAAGTCAAGTCCAGAAACTAATTTTTGGAATTGGTTTAAAAAAAATGAAAAATACATTTATGATAATATAGATAGCAAAGAATTACAATTAGAATTGTATGATAAGATTAGAAATGAATTAGTAAAGGTTGATTCAAATTTAGCTTTTAATTCAAGTCCAATATTAGAAAATGGGAAAAGAGAATTTACGATTTCGGCTGATGGTTTAAAAGAGAGTTTTGTATCAGTTGAAAAACTAGTTAAACAATCTCCGAAATTCAAAAATTGGAATATTATTGCTTTTCGCCAAAGAATTGGTAATGATAATTTAGGGATTCGTTACAATGATTATGAAATATCTTATGATGATTTGTATTATAAATCGTCTATAAATGAAGGTTTATATGGAATAGATTTATACATCAAGAATTTTGATGGTAGTGGACAAATGCAAAATACAATTTATATTTTACTTGATGCTTTGTTAGGAGAATATGACACAACAATGCGTATAGATTGGATTGAATGGTATAGTTTGAATGAAGAAGATCTGTCTAATTTCAAACATATAATAGAATTAAGAAAAGAGATAGATAATAGAAAATAACCAAAAAAAACCTTCCATTTCGGAAGGTTTTCTGTTTTTATTGTAAGGGTTGTTCTAGATTATTAATTTGAACTTCACGTTTATAAATATAATAAGGTTGAAGACTTTCGCGTGTTACAATTTTTTGTCCACGTTGCGAACCTGCAAACCTTGTGAAACCAGCTCCAATTCCGAAACCAACTTCATTTTTCAAAATATAAATTTGACGATAAAAAGGATAAACACCATATTTCAAATTCGGAATAGTTGGCAATGCTAAATTTCCTTTATCATCTGCAATTGATAATATTTTTACCTTTTTAAGATATTCTTCAACTTTCGGATTTCCTTTATCACTTAAAATATTCAATCCAATAATTCCGATTGCAGTTTTATCTTTTTGTACAAAATCAATCACTTTTTCTGCATCGCCCATAGCTGTTACTTTTGCGCCATTTTCTACAGATAATTTTAATTTATCATTTATTGTATTGTAATTGGCAGAGTTTGGATGATCGTAAACAAATGTTATTTTCGGATCATTTTTATACAAATTATCCTTAATATCATTCATCGAGATAGAGTTGATTGAATTATCAACAGAGGTAATAAAAACTGTTGCGTCTAATGCAATTACAGAAGAAATATATTTTGTTGTTGTTTTATTGAATAAATGTTGTTGTTGAGCTTTTGTTAAAGGCTTACTTACCATCAAAATAGGAATCTTCCCTTCATAAAAATCTTTGATAGCTTTTTCTTCAATCTCTTCGTTAATCGTAATTTTTACATCTGGATAATCAACCATATACATATTTGCTAACGATTGCGCCAAATTCTTAAAGCTTGGATCTACCGTCATTGCCAAATCTCCGTATTCGTGTAAAGCGCGTTTTACAGCAGTTTTTTGTTCAGCTTTTGTCTGTTTTTCTTTGTCTTTACAACTAAAAGTGGAAAAAATAAGAAAGGCCGAAAGTGAAAGTAAACTAATTTTTTTGATCATTTTTATAAGATTTTATACCGCGATAAACACGAAAAGCGCCATAAACAATAAATAAAATACCCAATAACATCGCTTTTATTTCATCTAATTTGATGATGAAAAACTGATATTTCCAAGTAAAAATTCCGATCAAAAAATAACCGAAACCAATCAATCCGTAAACAATATTCTTATTCATAATTCGCAACGAAGTTACAATTTTATTGTGTTAAGATTGACTTAAAACTTAAATTTTATGCGACAAATATACATTTAAAAGAACTTTTTCTGAATAGATATTCAATTTCTTAAACAATAGAAACCATCACACTCAAAAAAATGAATGCAATGGTTTCAGAAAGAAAAGTATTATTAATTATTCGTTTGTTTGAAATCTAACAGGAATTGAAAAGATTAAATTTGCATCCGAACCATCTTCTAATTTTGCAGGCGTTATTTTTTTACCTTTTCTTAGAATTTGTTTATTGATACGCTCCAACGCAGATTTAGCTTCTTTGCCTAAATCTTGATTACTTCCACTTAACGGTTTTACTTGTGAAATTTCTCCATTTTTGTTTACAATAAATTGCATTTTTGCAACCGCTGAACCAATATTATTTCGAGAAGCAGTTTCGGCAAAATCACTTAATTCTCCACCTAACTCTTTCGAGATTTTATCACTCATACATTTTGTTAAAGCTGCATTTCCTTTTTTGCTCTCACTTTCACAACCAGGATAAATTGCCATTACTGCAGCATTTTTCGCTGAAATTGCAACATCAGGTTTTTTAGGTTCTGGAGTTTTTGGACCTTCTGGAATGTCCGTATTTTGTTTACCTACTTTATTTCCTTCGTCACTTACTTCTCCACCACCAACTTGTCCATTAGATTTATCACCATTTCTATTAAAAACGCCTAAATCTTTTCCTTTTAGTTCGTCAACAGATTTTATAGTTTCTTCAACTTTTGGACTTTCTGTTGGAGTTGGAATAATATGTTTCGCCTGATCTGTTTTTAATTGAATTGTTTTTTCTTCCATCGGTGGATCTTCTTTTGGAGGAGTTACTTCTTCTATTTTTTTATCAGGAGGAGTCACATTATCTAAAATAACAATTACACCATCATCTTTTTTTGTTATTTCATTATTCATTGTTTTATTATTTGCATAAATAGTTCCACCAGTAATTAATGCAACAATACCAATCCCAACAAAAAGAGATTTCATCAAATCGTGGTTTGCAACTTGTCTTAGTTGGTACGCACCATATTCTTTGTTTCGGTTTTCGAAAAGAATGTCTAAAAAAGCTTTGTTACTCATATCAATATAATTTAAGGTTAATGAATCTTTTTTCTTTATAGATTCATCTTTTTGCAAAAAGGTTGGTTGAGGTTTGAAAAATTTTCGAAAAAAGTTTAATTTTATTGAAAAGTAGATTTTTATGCAGCTACAAATTGATAAAAAATGCAATCAGAATTGGAACGAAATGAAGGATGCGGAGTCACAACAAAAGTTTTGTGATGTTTGTTCTAAATGTGTTCACAATTTGGACCATTATTCGTTCAAAGAATTAAAAACTTTTCTGAATGATAATCCTACCGCTTGTGTAAAAATTAAAACCAGAAATTTAGAACAATTTAATTCATACGAAGCTTCAAAATCTATTTCTAATCAATCCAAAAGATGGTTACAACTTTCTTCTTTAGTTGGATTTTTAAGCTTTTCAACTATCACAAAAGCACAAACAGAAAATGATTCGATTGTAGTGCAAGGAATTATTAATGATGGTAATGGTTTTCCAGAATATGATATTCCAGTAAATCTTAAAAATTCGAAAAATATTGTATATACAAATGAAAATGGTGAGTTTAAAATAAAGGTTCCGATTAATCAAGATTTTTATACTTTAGAATATGATAGCTATGGAATTAAAGAATTCACTTTTACAAATTCTTCTATATGTCAGAATATAAAAACTGAAACAGGAGATATTGTTTTAGGTGCTGCAGTTGTAAGTTATTATAAATCTCCAACTATTTTAAGAAAATTAAGTCGCACAATTTCTTGGCCATTTCGACAAATTGGAAAGCTTTTTTAGTGCATCCATATGTTTTTCGTCATTCTTGTCAATTAATTCAAATAAACTTCTCGTTACAATTGGTGCATTTCGTTGATTAAGTTTATCTTTGCTTCTTAAATTTTAAAACAAATGCCAAGAATACTTACAGGAGTTCAAGCTACTGGAACTCCGCACTTAGGAAATATTTTAGGAGCAATTTCTCCAGCAATCGAATTAACGGAGAAAGAAGGAAATGACTCTTTCATTTTTATTGCTGATTTACACGCTTTAACGCAAATTAAAGATGCGGAAGTGTTAAAACAAAATACGTACGAAGTGGCTGCAACTTGGCTGGCATTAGGTTTAGATCCTTCGAAAGTAGTTTTTTACCGTCAATCTGATGTGACTGAAACAACAGAATTAACATGGTATTTATTGAACTTCTTTCCATTTCAACGTCTTACTTTAGCGCATTCTTTCAAAGATAAAGCAGATTATTTAGCAGATGTAAATGCAGGATTATTTACGTATCCAATTTTGATGGCTGCGGATATTTTATTGTATGATGCTGAAGTTGTACCTGTTGGGAAAGATCAATTGCAACATTTAGAAATTACACGTAGTGTTGCCGAAAAATTCAATCACCAAATGGGAGAAACTTTTGTTTTACCACAAGCTGCAATTGATGAAAATATTATGTTGATTCCAGGAACTGATGGAAACAAAATGTCTAAATCAAGAAATAATTTTATCAATATTTTCTTACCAGAGAAACAATTGCGCAAGCAAGTAATGTCGATTGAAACGGATTCAACTCCATTAGAAGATCCTAAAAATCCAGATACAGACAATGTTTTTGCTTTATACAAATTATTGGCAACGCCAGAACAAGTAGAGGAAATGCGTCAAAATTATTTGAATGGAGGTTACGGATATGGTCATGCAAAACAGACTTTATACGAATTAATTTTAGAGAAATATGCTGATGCGCGTACTAAATTTGATGAGTTGATGAATGATAAAGTGACTTTGGATGCATTTTTAGAAAATGGTGCATTGAAAGCAAGAGATGTTGCACAAAAAGTATTGAAACGTACGCGAAACAAATTGGGATTGAAGTAATTTGATCAAATTGTAAGTTGGCGATAAATAATATAACTTAAGCGATTGTTAATATTTATATCGTTCATTATTTGAAGTCATTTTAAATAAGTATCTTTGCAATATAAAATTAGAATCAAATGATTAAGGTTTCAGAATCAGCAAAAAATAAAATAATATCACTTTTACAAGAAGAAGGAACTTCTATAGAAGAATCTTTTGTTCGCGTAGGAGTTACGAGTGGAGGATGTTCAGGTTTAAACTATAATTTAGAGTTTACGAAAGAACAAAGTGCAGAAGACAAATTGTTTGACGACAATGGTGTAAGAATTTTGGTTGACAAAAAATCATTCTTATACCTTGTTGGAATGACATTAGAATATTCAGGAGGGTTGAATGGAAAAGGTTTCGTGTTCAATAATCCAAATGCATCTCGCACGTGTGGTTGTGGAGAAAGTTTTGCAGTTTAAGATGAAAAAAATAGCTTTATTCGTTACGTTTTTGATTGGTTTTGTCGCTTTTGGACAAAATACAATTGTAGAAAAAGATTTGATGGTTTTTCAACCAACAGAATCTTCAAAAAAGTTGAATAAAGCTTATTCAGAACATATGTTTTTCGGTTTGTTTAATGTAAAACCTTTTATAAAAGCGTTAGACTTAGACGAATCAAAAATCAAAACAATTACCATTACCAATGCATCAAACAAAAAAGTTGCGTACAAAGCAAATTATGATGCGACAGGAAATCTTCTTGATTTTGAATTGACAGATGAGGTTGCAACGCCAACTAAAGTAAATTATACGTATAAAGATGGTGTAATTTCTGCCGAAACGATTGCAAGAAAAGGAAGTGAAGTAAAAACAAATCAATTCTTTTACAACCAAGAAAATATGTATGTCAAAAACGGAAATAAACTTTTTGATATCATTTGGTTAGAAGGAGATGTGATGTTGAAGAAAACCTATATGGAGCAGAAAATTGGTTTTGAAGACCGATTAATGCACGATTGTAGAATTACAAAATCATTAGGTCAAGACATAAATAAGATTTGTTATAGCAATTCGACATTTAAGGTGCCATTCAAAATAAAAGAATATACGCCAGATGTTGCACCAAAAACAGAAAGAATTAATTTGGTAGAAGGACCTTTGTCAGAAATTAAATTAATTGCTCAAAATAAATATCAGATTTCGAAAAATAATCAACCACAATTTGAGGTGATTTTAGATCAAAATCAACGATTAAAAGAATTCAAATTTTTAGGAAATAAAGCTAATAAACAGCAACCTTTACAGTTTAATTTTACCTATACATTTTATAAATAATAAGATGAGTAACACAAAATATACAGAAGACGATCTACGTGAAGATCTTGCTAGCCAAAAGCAATATGAGTTTGGTTGGACGACTGAAATGGAATATGAAGAATTCCCAGTTGGATTGAATGAAGATATCGTGCGTGCTATTTCAGCCAAAAAAGAGGAGCCTGAGTGGATGACGGAATGGCGTTTGGAAGCTTACCGCGCTTGGGTTAAAATGGAAGAACCAGAATGGGCAAACGTAACTTACGAAAAGCCAGATTTTCAGGCTATTCAGTATTATGCAGCTCCAAAACCAAAGAAAGAATTAGCAAGTTTAGACGAAGTTGATCCTGAATTATTAAAAACTTTCGAGAAATTAGGAATTTCTTTAGATGAACAAAAACGTTTGTCTGGAGTTGCGATTGATGTGGTTTTTGATTCAGTTTCAGTAAAAACAACTTTCCGCGAAACATTAGCAGAAAAAGGAATTATTTTTATGTCAATTTCGGAAGCAATTAAAGAACATCCAGAATTGGTGAAAAAATACATTGGTAAAGTAGTTCCGCCAACAGATAACTTTTATGCAGCTTTAAACTCGGCAGTTTTCTCGGACGGATCATTCTGTTATATTCCAAAAGGTGTTCGTTGTCCAATGGAATTATCAACGTATTTCCGTATCAACTCTGCAGGAACAGGACAGTTTGAGCGTACTTTATTAATTGCGGACGAAGGTGCTTATGTTTCGTATTTAGAAGGTTGTACAGCGCCAATGCGTGATGAAAACCAATTACACGCTGCTGTGGTTGAGTTAATCATTATGGATGATGCTGAGATCAAATATTCTACTGTACAAAACTGGTATCCTGGTGATGATAAAGGAAAAGGTGGAGTTTTCAACTTTGTAACAAAACGTGCAGTTTGCGAGAAAAATGCAAAAGTATCGTGGACGCAAGTTGAAACAGGTTCTGCGGTAACATGGAAATATCCATCTTGTATCTTAAAAGGAGATAATTCGGTAGGTGAGTTTTACTCAATTGCGGTAACAAATAATTATCAACAAGCGGATACAGGAACAAAAATGATTCACATCGGTAAGAATACGAAATCGACAATTATTTCGAAAGGTATTTCTGCTGGTAAATCTCAAAACTCTTACCGTGGTTTGGTGAAAGTGATGAAAAACGCTGAAGGAGCACGTAACTTCTCTCAATGTGATTCATTGTTGATGGGTAACGAGTGTGGTGCGCATACTTTCCCTTACATCGAAATCGAAAATAAATCGGCTCAATTAGAACACGAAGCAACAACTTCTAAAATTGGTGAAGATCAATTGTTCTATTGTAATCAACGTGGTATCGATACTGAAAAAGCGATTGCATTAATCGTAAACGGATTTAGCCGCGAAGTATTAGACAAATTACCAATGGAGTTTGCCGTTGAAGCGAAAAAATTATTAGAAATCTCATTAGAAGGTTCTGTAGGATAGTTATTAATAATGAGTTGATGTGATAATTTGTTAATGAGTTAATGATGGAAAAAGATAATATCATTTTAAAATTAACTTTAGAATTTTCACTATTAATTATAGAATATTGTGAAGAACTTGAATTGGATAAGAAATTTGTTATTTCAAATCAATTATTAAAATCAGGAACTTCAATAGGAGCAAATATTAGAGAAGCTCAAAACGCTGAAAGCTTGAATGATTTTATTCACAAGTTTAAGATTGCAGCAAAAGAAATTGATGAAACCAAGTATTGGTTAGAATTATGTCAATTATCTAAAAATTATCCAAATACAGAAAGTTTATCTGATAAATTGGTAAACATTTCTAAAATTGTGAATAAAATTATAAGTACATCAAAATCAAGATAATTAAAGAATTATCACATTAACTAATTTACAAATTAGATTATGTTATTAAATATAAAAGACTTACATGCTCGTATCGAAGAGCGCGAAATTTTAAAAGGTTTAAACCTTCAAATTAATCCAGGTGAAGTTCACGCGATTATGGGACCTAATGGTGCAGGAAAATCAACTTTATCTAACGTTATTACAGGTAAAGAAGATTACGAAGTAACCGATGGTGATATCGAGTTTGATAATGAATCAATCTTAGAATTAGCACCAGAAGAAAGAGCACAAAAAGGAATTTTTATGTCTTTCCAATATCCAATCGAAATTCCTGGAGTTTCTGTAACAAACTTCATCAAAACTTCTATCAACGAAACGCGTAAAGCGCAAGGTTTAGAAGAAATGGGAGCTTCTGAAATGTTGAAAGAAATTCGTGCAAAAGCTGAATTATTAGGAATCAAAAAAGATTTCTTATCTCGTTCGCTTAACGAAGGTTTCTCTGGAGGTGAGAAAAAACGTAACGAAATTTTCCAAATGTTAATGTTAAACCCAAAATTAGCCATCTTAGATGAAACTGATTCTGGTTTAGATATTGATGCTTTACGTATTGTTGCGGATGGTGTAAACGAATTCAAAAATGAAAACAATGGAGTGTTAGTAATTACACACTACCAACGTTTATTAGACTATATCGTTCCTGATTTTGTACACGTTTTAGCAGACGGAAAAATCATTAAATCTGGTGGTAAAGAATTAGCTTTAGAATTAGAAGCAAAAGGTTACGACTGGGTAAAAGAAGAAGCAGGAATCTAAACATTTTGTAAAATGTAAAATGTATTAAGTCCAAAGTACTTTTTACTTCTTACATAATACATTAATACAATATCTAAAATGATTGATTTAAAAGAAAATTTAGTTTCTCGTCATTTAGTGTTCAACGAAAAAAACAAAGTGAATAAAGAAATCGAAGGTTTACGTCAAGAAGCCATCGAAATCTTTAATCAAAAAGGTTTTCCGACACGTAAAGACGAAGAATGGAAATATACAAATCTTGCTCCTTTGTTGAAGGTGGATTACAAATTGTTCCCAGAAGACGAAGTTGCAATTGAGTACAAAGACATCAAGAAATATTTGATTAATGATATCGATACGTACACAATCGTATTCATTAATGGAAAATATTCTTCGTTTTTGTCAAATACAACACATGATGAAGCTGATATTTGTGTCTTGTCAAGCGCAATGCATAAAACAACTCATCAAGCTGTAATTGAGAATTATTACGGAAAAATTGCGAAAAAAGGTGAAAGTTTAGTTGCTTTAAATACAGCTTTTGCAAAAGATGGAGCTTACATTTATGTTCCAAATAATGTAATTTTATCTAAGCCAATTCAGATTGTTTATTTCTCAACAGGAGCTTCTCAAGAAGCGATGTATCAACCACGTAATTTGGTTGTAGTTGGAGATAATGCGCAAGTTCAAATTATCGAAAGACATCAAACATTAGACGAAAAAGCAAACTTAACAAATGTTGTTTCGGAGGTGAATGTTGGACGTAATTCTGAGATTCATTGGTACAAATTCCAAAATGATTCTAACGATGCTTCTTTAGTTGATAATACATACATCAATCAAGAAAGAGATTCTCGTGCCAATGTATTTACGTTTGCTTTTGGAGGAAAAATTGTACGTAACAATTTGAATTTCTTCCAAAATGGAGAAAATTGTAACTCTGTAATGGACGGAATTACGGTGATTGATGGAAAACAACATATCGATCATCATACATTTGTGGAGCATAATTTCCCGAATTGTGAGTCGCACGAATTGTACAAAGGAATTTATGATGAGAAAGCGCAAGGAGTTTTCAATGGTAAAATCTATGTTCACAAAGAAGCGCAAAAATTGAATGCATTCCAACAAAATAATAATGTTTTATTATCTGATGGAGCTTCAATTAATACAAAACCTCAATTAGAGATTTTTGCTGATGATGTAAAATGTTCGCACGGATGTACAGTTGGACAATTAGAAGAAGAATCTTTGTTCTATATGCAACAACGTGGTATTCCAAAGAAAGAAGCGAAAGCAATGTTATTGTATGCCTTTGCTGCAGACGCTTTGCGACATGTACAAATTCCACAAATCTCAAATCGAGTTAACTCTATAATTGCAAAAAAATTAGGAGTTAGTTTAGATTTCGAATTATAAAATATAGTTCTGAGTTATAAGTAATAAGTTTTAAGTTGAACTTATTTTGAAATATAAAGTAAGTATTTGAAACTATTTTGAATACTTACTTTTTTATTACACATCACTCATAACTCATTACTCAAAACTTAAAAAAATGTCAATAGATATTCAACAAATAAGAAGTCAATTTCCAATTTTAAATAGAGAAGTCAACGGAAAACCATTGGTTTATTTAGATAATGGTGCAACTTCTCAAAAACCGAAAGTTGTTTTAGATGTTTTGGACGAATATTACGAAAAGTACAATGCAAATGTACATCGTGGAATTCATACATTAAGTCAAGAAGCAACAGATTTGATGGAAGAATCGCGTCGTAAGATTCAGAAATTTATCAATGCGAAACACGATTACGAAATTATTTTTACGCGTGGAACGACGGAAGGAATTAATTTAGTTTCTAATTCACTTCGTAATGTTTTATCAGCCGATGATGAAATTATTATTACCGAAATCGAGCATCATTCTAATATCGTTCCTTGGCAATTGTTGTGTCAGCGAACTGGTGCTAAACTAAAATATATTCCGTTAACTGCAGAAGGTATTTTGGATATTGAGAAGTTGGATGATTTATTGACAGATAAAACCAAATTAGTTTGTGTTAATCAAGTTTCAAATGCATTAGGTGTTGTAAATCCGATCAAAACAATTATCGAAAAAGCGCATGCAAAAGGTGCTTGGGTTTTGATTGATGCGGCACAATCTGCTCCACATACTGCAATTGATGTTCAAGCAATGGATTGTGATTTCTTGGTTTTTTCTGGTCATAAAATGTACGGTCCAACTGGAATCGGTATTTTGTATGGAAAAGAAGATATTTTGAATGAATTACCACCTTTCCACGGAGGAGGAGAGATGATAAAAGATGTAACAATGGAGGTTTCAACATACGCTTGTTTACCTTTCAAATTCGAAGCTGGTACACCAGATATTGCAGGAATTATCGGACTTGGAGCTGCGGTAGATTTTATCAATTCTATTGGAATGCAAACGATTCACGATTACGAAAAAGAATTGGTAGATTATACAATTCAACGTCTATCAGAATTTGATGAAGTGGAGATTTATGCAAAAGATGCAGAACATTCTGGCGCAGTTTCTTTCAACTTAAAATTTGACGGCGTTCATTCATCTGATGTCGGAATGATTTTGGATAAAAAAGGAATTGCTGTTCGTACTGGTCATCATTGTGCACAACCAATTATGCAGCATTTCAATATTCCGGGAACGGTACGAGCTTCATTCGCTGTTTATAATACAAAAGAAGAAATAGATACATTTATTGAAGGTCTAAAAACCGCGATTCGAATGTTAGGATAATTCATATTCCAAATTTATTTTGGAATCTTATAAAATAATAAAAGGGAAACATCACTGTTTCCCTTTTATTTTAAACGCTAAAGAAGTACAATTTCATCAATTATAATTTCTGTAATCGTTTTTTGTTGACCATCTTTATCTTGATAATCTCGGTAAGTCAATTTGCCTTCTATAGCAAGTTGCTTCCCTTTTTCTACATGTTTTTCGATCACATTTACAATTGGTCCGTAAGCAACTAAATTGTGCCACGTCGTTTGCTGAACTTTCTCACCTTTGCTATTTGTGTAGCTTTCGTTCGTTGCTAGACTAAATTTTGTAAACTTCTTTTCGTTTTCTAATGTTTTAACATCAGGATTGCTACCAACATTCCCAATTAGCTGAACTTTGTTTCTTAATGTACTCATGGCGATAAATAATTTAAAATTAATGTATGACCAAATTTAAGAAAATATTTTTAAAACATTCGTTTTTAAGCGTTTAACTTTTATAAAACATGTTCTTTATATAATTGATCCAAGGTTTTATCAAGGTTTGTTGTTTTACCAGGATGCGGACGAGAACTTTGGATAGACGAACTTCTGACAGCTGTTAACCAACGAAAACGTTCAGGGGTTTCGAAATTAGATACAGCAGATTCGGGATGAATTCCTTCGGCAATTTTAGACAAAGCATTCAAATTACTGTCAATAAAATCAAGATCTAATTCGTGGCAAAAAGCATTGATTCTACTATCATTAATAAAATATTTTACTTTCAAATAATCTTCTTTTTTCGAAAATAAAATTACTCCAACATTGATAAACTCTTCGCGTTCAACTTTAGGAACCAAACGAAGAATTGCATACTCATATAAGATTTTTTCTGGCATTATTCGCTTCGTTTATAAAAAGTTCGGAATGTTGTAATCGTGTTTTGATAAATGTTTTGTAAACCGTTCTCATTTCTTCGTGAGTAGCATGTGTAACTTCTGTTTCTAACCATTCATCAGGAATCAAATCGACAATTTTATCAATGATTTCATCATTCAAAATCGCTTTAAATTCTGTATCAACTTCTTCAAGTTTTGTAGCATTTTTCAATAGAACATGGTCTTTAATTGGCGTAAAGGGTGCAAGAGCTGCTTTTTCCCAATTGTCCCACGAATGATGAAAATAATAGGAAGCACCATGATCAATCAACCACAATTCTTTGTGCCACATTAACATATTTGTATTGCGAAAAGTACGATCAACATTCGTCAAAAAAGCATCTAACCAAACAATTTGAGAAGATAATTTATCATCAATTTTCATTACAGCAGGATCATAATTGATTGCACCAGATAAATAATGCAAAGCCAAATTAGTTCCTTCGCTAAATTTTAACAAATCCTGAATTTCTTCATCAGCTTCGGATTGACCAAAATATTCGTCCAAATTTGCAAAAACTAATTCAGGAACTTTAAATCCTAAAACACGTGCAATTTCTCCTCCTAATAATTCAGAAATCAGCATGCGAGGACCATGACCAGCACCTTTAAATTTTAAAACATATTTAAAACCGTCATCTGCATCAGCTAGTGCAGGCAAAGAACCACCTTCGCGCAAAGGTTGCAAATAGCGTTCAACGGTAACTGTTCTTAACTCAATCTCATTCATTCTCTAAAATTACGATGAAAAATTTAAAATAATTTTCACATTTATAATTTTTAAATATCACTAAACTTATAGACTGTTGAATGTTAAAATTTTTTAAAACAAAAGATAGTTGAGTAAACTTGTAAAAATAGGAAGATTTGTAATGCGTAAAAGTATGTTTATCGCTGGATTAATAGCGGTTTTTACTTTGATCGTTGCATTGATTATTCAAGTTTTTACTTCGTATTACATTTACAATTATCAAGGAAATATTCCGTCAGATTATCGTGTGGCAGTTGTTTTTGGTGCAAAAGTGCAAGCTAATGGACAACCAACTCGTTTTTTGAAAGATCGTTTGGATGCTGCAATTCGACTTTACAAAGAGGATCAAGTGGATGTAATTTTACTTTCTGGAGAAAAACTTCACGAGAATTTTAATGAAATTGATGTGATGGAAAAATACTTGTTGGATAGAGGTGTCAAAATTGAAGATACTTATCTAGATGGAGCAGGTTTGGATACATATAGCACAATCTACAGAACCAAAAATATTTATCAATTTGATAAAGTGATTTTAATTTCTCAATCTTATCATCTCAAAAGAGCGCTTTTCTTAGGAAAAGTTTTCGGATTGGATTGTATTGGATATAATGCGGATAGCGGACCTTATAAAACGGAAGGTAAACAGAGTTTTAGAGAAATTTTAGCGAATATAAAAGCTTTGTTGGATATTGGTAATGAAAGAGCGCCAGAAGTGATTATAGCGCCTAAAAAATAAAAAAAACTCCGCTCAAAATTTTGAGCGGAGTTTTTAGTTTAATATTCTGTTAAAGTAACAATATCAGTTGTAAAAGATGTTAATTTATCTTTACCATGTAGGAAAGTTAAATCAACAATAAAAGAAAACTGTGTTGTTTTTCCACCACATTTTTCTACCAATTTAGCACAAGCTTCGGCAGTTCCACCAGTTGCTAAAACATCGTCGTGAATTAGAACTCGCGCACCATCTTTGATGTAATTCGAATTTACTTCGATAGTTGCTTGTCCATATTCCAAATCATAAGATTGACTAATTGTTGGAGGAGGTAATTTACCAGCTTTACGAATTAATACAAAAGGAACTTTTAATTTTTGTGCAATCTGAATTCCGTACAAAAATCCACGGCTTTCAATTCCACAAACAATATCCACTTTACCTTTTGCTTTTTCTACAAAAGCGTCTACAATTTCATTCGAAAGTTCAGAATTTAAGAACAATGGAGTAATGTCTTTGTAGACAATTCCTTCTTTTGGAAAATCGATAACGTCTACAATCGTTTGATTGATTTTTTCTTGAAGTGTTGACATTCGTTTTTAATCATGTTTTGTTAAGGAACAAATTTAATGAGAAATCATTTGCAAGAATTTGTTTTAACGAATAATTAATGATTCTAAATAATATTATAAACCTAAACTTGTCCAAATACGTTCTGGAATACGAACAGGACGACGAGTTTCGGCATCAATACAACATAAAATAGTGTATCCTTGATTAATTATTTTTCCCACTTCATTATATATATTGTAATCAAATCGAATGCGAACACCTTTGTCACGCTCATGAACTGTTGTTTCAATTTCGATTAATTCATCGTACAAAGCGCTACCAATATATTTTGTATGCATTTCAATAATTGGCATCTGAATTCCCATTGCTTCCAATTCAGCATAAGGAAAACCACGTTTGCGCATCAATTCTACACGACCAATTTCATAAAACTCAGGATAATTTCCATAATAAACCACTTTCATTTGATCGGTGTGTTTATATAGAATACGAGTTTTGGTGCGAAAAACATTTAATTGTTCGGTTTCTTCTATCTTCTCCATAATTTTCTAAAACATCATTTTAATCTTCAAAAGTAGAGAACAAAAAAAAGACTTTATCATTAATTATATAAAAAATGAAAAAGTCTATTCAGTAATTTTTTTGTAATCCATCCAACTAAAAGAAGTTTGCGAAGAATCTTTTTGCTCTTCTTTTAAGAAATCATATTGAATTTGAATAATTGTTTTGAAAGTAGGATTTGCTATTTCATAATAAAAAGTCCTTACATTTTTTTCTTCACCTTGTTCAATTCGTAAAAGAGAAAAATTATTTTTGATGCCCAAATCATTTAAATGATTTTCTACTTTGATAATTGCGAAGTCAATTTTTTCTTGTGTAATTTCCATAGTGATACAAAAATAAGAATTAATAGTTTTATAAGCCAAAATATGTCCGAAAAGATTATCTTTGCAGTATTTTTATTTTATCTAAAACTACTTATTGATTATTTTTAATTATACAAAGTATTTTTTAATATATCAATACCTAAATCATTTTTTTTATTCAAAATTTGTTCACAATTTTGTAGAGAAGGGTTGATGAAAATTTAACATTGACTTTCAGTATTTTACATTAAAACTTAAGCACTTTTGGACAATATTATGACGATAACTGCAAATTCTGTGTGGGAAAAATGCTTGTCTTTTATAAAAGACAACATTGCAGAAGATGCCTTCAATACTTGGTTTGTACCGATACGTCCGGGCAAACTAAATAATAATGTTTTAACAATACAAGTACCAAGTAAATTTTTTTACGAATGGTTAGAGGAGCATTATATCAAAATTTTAAAAAGTGCCTTACAAAAAGAATTAGGTTCTGATGCAAAATTGGTATACAGTATTTTGATGGATCAAAAGTCGCAAGGACGTGAGCCATTCACGGTACGTATTCCAAGTTCGAACAAAGAAAAACCTCGCCCACAAGAGGTAGAAGCGCCAATTAATTTGCAAGCTGGTAAAATGATGAATCCTTTCGTTATTCCAGGATTGCAAAAATTAAAAATTGATTCGCAATTAAATCATAATTATACATTCAATAATTTTATCGAAGGAGAATCAAACCGATTAGCACGTGCGGCTGGTCGTGCGATTGCCAAACGCCCAGGAGGAACTTCGTTCAATCCACTATTCATCTATGGTGGAGTAGGGTTAGGAAAAACTCATTTGGTGCATGCGATAGGTTTAGAAGTAAAAGATTTACACCCAGAGAAAACTGTTTTGTATGTTTCAACTGAGAAATTTACACAACAATTTATTGAAGCTGTAAAAAATAATAATCAAAATGATTTCATTCACTTTTATCAAATGATTGATGTTTTGATTATGGATGATATTCAGTTTTTATCTGGAAAAGCAAAAACGCAAGAAGTTTTTTTCCATATATTTAACCATTTACATCAAAGAGGAAATCAGATTATTTTGACTTCGGATAAATCTCCAGCAGATATTCAAGATATGGAAGATCGATTAATTTCTCGTTTCAAATGGGGATTATCAGCCGATTTGCAAAACCCTGATTACAATACACGTCTTTCAATTTTGAAACAAAAATTAGAAAACGATGGTATCGAATTTCCTGATGAAGTAATGGATTATATCGCACAAAATATTGATACAAATGTGCGTGAATTAGAAGGTTCATTAAACTCAATCATTGCGCAAGCAACGTTGAATAAACGTGAAATTACCTTAGATTTAACATCACGTACGTTATCTAAATTAGTACAAACAGCTCGCAAAGAAATCTCGATTGATTACATTCAGAAAACAGTTTGTGAATACTTTAAAGTGAAGATTGAAGATATTCAGTCAAAAACACGTAAACGTGATGTCGTACAAGCGCGTCAATTAGCAATGTATTTTGCAAAACAATATACAAAAGCGTCTTTGGCAAGTATTGGAACACAAATCGGTAAACGTGATCACGCAACAGTTTTACACGCTTGTAAAACAGTGAAAAATTTACAAGAAACGGACAAGCAATTTCGTGGTTATATTGAAGATATTTCACGTAAAATTTCAGATTAATCTATAAATATTTTTTCAATGAAAATTTTGATGGTTTGTTTAGGTAATATTTGTCGTTCTCCGTTGGCAGAAGGAATTTTACAATCAAAGGTTGGCGACAATCATTTGGTAGATTCTGCTGGTACGGGTGATTGGCATGTTGGTGAACAACCAGATAGACGCTCGGTTGCGGTTGCTAAAAAATATGGTGTTGATATTTCTGATCAACGTGCAATGCATTTCAATCCAATTTTTTTCGATGAGTTTGATTTAATCTTTGCAATGGATAAACAAAATTTAATTAATTTGCAACAATTAGCTCGAAGCGAAGAGGAGCAAAGTAAAATCAAATTGATCTTGAAAGATGGAATAGGGCAAACGCAAAATGTTCCTGATCCTTACTACGATGGAGAAGATGCTTTCGAGCATGTTTATCAATTATTAGATGAAGCCACAGACGGAATCATCAAAAAATATAATCTTTAAAATTATACAATGAAAACGGCTAAAGTTTATTTGATTCCTTCACTTTTAGGTGAAAGCGAACACAGTAGAGTATTGCCTTTATACAATCTTGACATTATTCGAGCAATTGATACGTTTGTGGTAGAAAACGAAAAATCTGCACGTAAATTTATCAAACAAGTTTGCCCCGAAAAAGTTCAAGCCGATTTAGATATTTACATTCTAAACAAAGATACAGAGCCAGAAGAAATGTTAGATTTGATCAAATTATTTGATCAAAACAAAACGATCGGAATTATTTCCGAAGCTGGTTTGCCTGCGGTTGCAGATCCGGGTGCGCAGTTGGTAAAAGTTGCGCAACAGAAACGCATCCAGGTAGTTCCTTTGGTTGGTCCATCGTCGATTTTGTTGGCGTTAATGGCTTCTGGAATGAATGGTCAAAACTTTGCTTTTCACGGTTATTTACCAATCGATAAAACAGAACGTAAAAAGAAATTAGCGCATTTGGAAGCTGAAAGCGCGAAAACGGGAATTGCTCAAATTTTTATGGAAACGCCTTATCGTAACAATCAAATGGTAGACGATTTAACGAAGATTCTTCGTGCCGAAACCAAGATTTGTGTCGCGTGCCACATTACATTAGAGGACGAAGATATCCGCACGTTATCGATCAAAGAGTGGAAAAATGAAAAGTATGATTTTCATAAACGTCCTGCTATTTTTGTGATGCAAGCTTAAAATTTTATAATATAGATCAACACTTCGTGTTGCTTTTCACGAGTCGTTTATCCAAAGTAAATAAAATAGCCAACTTGAAAAAGTTGGCTTTCTCGTATAATCGTTTTTTGCGGTGAAAATAGTTGAAGTGAGAAAATTAAAAAGTTTATTCTTTTATACGATTCTTCAAATCCATTTCCGCACCGAGAATTCTTGTTATTTCAATTTCATCTTTAGTTAGAATTCTATAAAAGATAATGTGTTGATTGGCTAAAAATCCGTAAAGTTCAGAATTAATCTCACTATAATTTCTTCCAATCATGGGGTTTTCGGCTAATAACTGACAAAAATTGATTAGTTCTTCATAATATTTATCCGCTTGATTCTGTGACCACAATTCAAACGTATATTCATATATTTTCGAAAGATCTTCAACAGCTTTATTTGTCAAGAAATACTTAGCCATTATTTTTTATTTTGGCTTTCAAAGTTTCGAGGTGTTTTTTTGCTTCAAAATCCTCTGCAATTCCACTATCTATACCTTCTTGTATCGAATTTTTCAATAACTGAATTTTATCTTCTTCTTCTTCCAAAAGTCTCAAACCAGCTCTAATAACCTCACTTGCATTTTTGTATCTTCCTTGAGAGACTTTTGTATCAACAAATTCTTCAAAATAATTTCCCAAAGAAACAGATGTATTTCGTCCCATAACGTCTTATTTAGTTTAATAAAATAAAGTTACCAAATTTTGGTAACTATTGCTAATGTTTTAATATTGAATTTGTTTTATTTAGAAAATAGGTGGTATAGGATTCTCAATTTTATTTCTTTTTATATAATAAACTGTCATTAAAATGATACATAATGTAGCGATTGTAGTTATTCCGGTTAAAAAATAGTAGGTGGTTTTGTGCGTATTATAACTTAATAAAATTTTATTTTCTTTCTCTATTTGAACTATATCCAAGTTATTTTTATTAGAATTTGAAGGTGAAAAATATACTTTTACTTTGTCACCGTGACTAATATTATTATCAAGCTCTGAATAATTTTTAGTCATTTTGTATACTGCGAGATTTTGAGGATAATTAGAAAGTTTTAAAAAGAATATTTTAGAATTTTTGTTTGAATTTATAATACCTTTATTTGTTATTATACCTTCAACTTGCGAATATTTAGATAAATCTTTAGAAGCTTGATTATAAAAAATATAAGTTAGTAGGGTAAAGAGTGTGATACCAAATAGTATTGCAAATACATTTATAATTTTTGTAAACATTAATTGGATTTTGTAAGATATTTCAAGTTATATTCAAATTTACAACTATAATTTTGGTTTTAAAGTTTAATAATCAAACAAATTCAACCTATATTTAAGTTAAAATCATCCAATATGAGAAAAATAGAACAACTTTTTAGTGAATATGGAGAAAGTCATCAAAATGGAACAAACAAAACTATTCATTGGATTTGTGTTCCTTTAATCTTTTGGACGATTCTTGGTTTTATATCCTACATTCCAGCGCCGCATTTGTATGTTCAGAACTTTGGTTATATCAGTATAGCTTCAATCATTGCATTGGTTATTGTTTCAATATTTTATTTTAGATTATCGGTTGTCGTTGGTTTCATTATGATTTTTCTAATGTTGATTATGGAATATTTTATTTCGTTGTGCAATGTGCAATTCGGTACAAAATCTTGGTTAGTTTATTTGGTAGTATTTATTATCACGTGGATTTTACAATTCGTTGGACACAAAATATAAGGGAAGAAGCCAAGTTTTCTCAAAGATTTACAATTTTTGTTGGTTGGTCCTATTTGGTTGTTAGGTTTTATTTTGAGAAAAGTTGGTATAAAGTATTAATCTATTTCTTACTCAAAATTTCATTTACTTTTTTCTCAATGGCCTCTGATAATCTGCTAAAACCTAAATCATTTGGATGAATTCCGTCTGTAGAACCTTCGTTATCCGAACCAATTAAATTATCACCTTTCAATAAATACAAATCTTTTATGCCTTCTTTTATCAACGCATCGTATTGGGCTCGATAGGTTTGATTTTGTCTTGTCATATCTTCGTGAGCGATTAAATCAAATTTACTCATTGGTCGAATCAAGCTTTCTACCATCAAGATTGGTGTTTTTGGATGATATTTTCGGAGTAATTTGACGAACGGAATTGTTCTACTTTTGATCTCTTCGGGTGAACTATTTGGAACACAATCCAAGATAAACAAATCAACCCCTTGAATATCTTTGATCATTTCAGCCAATTCAATTTCAATTTTTGCACTTCCACTCAAATCAAGATTAATGAATTCATAGCCTGTTTTTCGTGTTAAAATAGAAGGATAATTCATTCCAGGACGACTTGCCGAAGCACCTTGCACAATGCTTGAACCATAAACCACGATTTTCTTTTTATACGCAATCGGTTGATTGATAAAATTAGCGGAAGCATCAATTCCTATTTTTAAATCTGTAATTTCGTTCCAAAGTGGCAAATAAAGTATGAATTCCTTTTCTGTCTTTGATAAATTCTTGACGATATCAATTCACTTTTGATATTTTGCTGATTTGGTAAAGCCGCACCTGCAAAAATCCACTTTCCGTTTTCTTTGATATACAAATCCAACCCACGCGCCATAATTCCAGTTGTATTCGCGCCCAAATAAGTAGAACGAGTTGTCCAATCCAGTTTTATTTGTGAAGTATTCGATTTGAATGTAACATATAATCCAGCGGGAGCAGTAAATAAACCTTTTACTTTTTCAGGAAGATTTGCGTATTTGTTGGTATCGATTCTATGGTAAAAAGGTGTATTATCAAAGGCTTTTCCTTGTACAGTAAATTCTTTGTTCGTGATATATTTGATTTGTCCAACTACGTGAAAAGAACAAATAAGTGCAAAAAACAGAAAGAATTTTCTCATTGGTTATAATTGATTAAAGGTTAAAATTAAAAAAAGACTTCCAATTTGGAAGTCTTTTTTTTGTTTCATGTGTTTGTCTTAAGCGTGTTTACACTTTAAGGTCTGTATGAGCGCCTAAAAGTGTTTTATTTTCTTCGATAATTGGATCAACCAAATCTTTTAAGAATTCTTCTGTTTGTTCAGAAGCAAATCCTGTAAAGTTTTTCGGATCTAATAATTCGACTAATTTCTCTTTGTCAATTTTTACATTTTCATCGGCAATGATACGTTCAATTAAATCGTTAGATTTTCCTTCCATTTTCACTTGTTTTGCAGCTTCCATAGAATGTGTACGGATAATTTCGTGTAATTCTTGACGATCTCCACCATTTTTAACACCTTCCATAATGATATATTCGGTTGCCATAAATGGTAATTCTTCCGCGATATGCTTCTCGATGATTTTAGGATAAACGACTAAACCATCTAAAATATTGTTCCAAATGATTAAAATTGCATCAATCGCTAAAAATGCTTGAGGTACTGCTAAGCGTTTGTTAGCCGAATCGTCCAACGTTCTTTCGAACCATTGAGTT
This sequence comes from Empedobacter sp. UBA6305, assembly GCF_002440405.1. Taxonomy (NCBI): domain Bacteria; kingdom Pseudomonadati; phylum Bacteroidota; class Flavobacteriia; order Flavobacteriales; family Weeksellaceae; genus Empedobacter; species Empedobacter sp. UBA6305. The sequence goes on from NZ_DJTP01000019.1 coordinate 25,789, forward strand.
GAAGCAACCATTGCAGGAGAAGTTGCTAAGGACATCACGTATTTCGCTAAAGAGGCGATACGCTCTGAACGCATAGGATTGCGTTTGTATGCCATTGCAGAAGATCCAATTTGATTTTTTTCGAAAGGTTCTTCAATCTCTTTTAAATTTTGTAATAAACGCAAGTCGTTTGTAAATTTATGTGCAGATTGTGCAATGTTTGATAATAATTCTAATGCTTGAGCATCAATTTTACGATCGTAAGTTTGTCCTGAAACTGCAAAAACATTTTTGAATCCGAAACGTTCAGATAATTTTTTGTCTAATGTTTTTACTTTTTGGTAATCTCCATCAAATAATTCTTTGAAAGAAGCCGCTGTTCCAGTTGTTCCTTTTACACCGCGAAAACGTAACGTATCTATTCTGAATTCTAATTCTTCTAAATCTAATAAAACAGATTGTAACCAAAGTGTTGCACGTTTTCCAACGGTTGTTAATTGTGCTGGTTGGAAATGCGTAAATCCTAAAGTTGGTAAATCTTTGTATTGACGCGCAAATTTTGCTAAACCATCAATCACATTGATTAATTGTCCTTTTACATGTTGAAATCCATCACGAATCTGAATCAAATCTGTGTTATCGCCAACAAAAGCCGAAGTAGCGCCTAAATGAATAATTGCTTTTGCGCTTGGTGCAACATCTCCGTACGTATGCACGTGAGCCATTACATCGTGACGAAATTTCTTTTCGTAAGCCGCAGCAACATCATAATCAATATTAGTTGCATTATTTTTTAATTCTTGAATTTGTTCGTCTGTAATATCTAATCCAAGTTCCTTTTCAATTTCTGCCAAAGCAATCCAAAGCTGTCTCCATGATGTAAATTTTTTCTCAGGAGAAAAGATATATAGCATTTCGTCGCTACAATATCTCGATTCTAAAGGATTTTGATACTTGTTCATTGTATTTGTTTGTTTTGTTTTTTAAAATTTTTTCAAAATGGTTTGCACATCTTTCACATAATAACCTTCGAAAAGGTAAGCGTGTATCAGCAATGGAAATAATTGTGCAATTGGTAAACGCTCTTCGAAATTTGGTCCTAAAGGATTATTTTCGTGATAGGCATCAAAAAATACATCATCAAATCCTCCAAAAAGCTTTGCAATAGCCAAATCCATTTCGCGATGACCATAATAAATTGCAGGATCTATAACCGAGAATTCGCCTTTTTTGTTGGCTAAAATATTTCCATTCCAAAAATCTCCATGCAATAAAGCAGGTTTTTCTTCTGGAAATATCGAATTCAATTGTTTACATAAACTCTCTGCAGATTTTATTTGTTTTGAATTGATTAATTGTTTGTTTTGCAATAGTTTCATCATTGGCATGATGCGATTTTTTGCATAAAATTCGCTCCAAGAATCTGTTAAACTATTCGGCTGAACGACAATTGCAATGTAATTATCTTCTGACCAACCAAATTGTTTACTTGTATTTTGATGAAGTTTTGCTAAATTTTTTCCTAAGTTTTCCCAATTTACAACAGTTGGAGTAGAGGTTTCCATCCATTCTAATAATAAATATTGAAAATCTTTTCCAGCTTCGCCAACATTTACCACTTTCGGAACCGAAAATGTTTTGGTCTTTTTGATGGCTTCTAAAGCACGTGCTTCTTTCTTGAAAAGATGAGGAAAGTTGTTTGCGGAATTTACCTTTAAAAAATATTTTTTATCAAACGATTCTAATCGAAAAGCATCGTTAATATCACCACCTTTCATCGGGACGATAGAATCTATACCTAAATTCAATTGTTTTAATCGTTCTAAAATTTCGTTCATAAAAATATCTCATAAAGTTATAGCCCAACAAAAGTCAGGCTATACTATTTAATTTATTAAAATAAAGTTGTTCTAATAATGTTTTGAGAACGCTCTGGTCCAACCGAAACTAAATAAACTTCGATTCCTAAGTATTTCTCAATGTAGTGAATGTAATCTTGCGCTGTTTGCGGTAACTCATCAAAAGATTTTACGTTTGTAATATCTTCTTTCCATCCTGGTAATTCGTCGTATTGCGCTTCGTAATCAGCTAATTTAGTTGTAGAAGAAGTGAAATAATCAATGATTTTTCCGTCTTCTGTTTTGTAACCTGTACAAACTTTTACTGTATCAATATTCGACATTACATCTAATTTAGTAATTACTAAATGTGTAATTCCATTAATCATACAAGCGTGTTTCAATGCAACTAAATCTAACCAACCTGTGCGGCGTGGACGACCTGTCGACGCTCCGAATTCGTGACCAACTTGACGAATTTGTTCTCCTAATTCGTTGTCCAATTCTGTTGGGAAAGGACCGTTACCAACGCGTGTACAATATGCTTTCGAAACTCCAATCAAATTTTTCAATTTTGTAGGAGGAACTCCAGCACCAACACAAACTCCACCTGTTGTTGGAGAAGATGATGTAACGAATGGATATGTACCAAAATCGATGTCTAACATTAATGCTTGAGCACCTTCGAATAATACATTTTTACCTTCGTCAATTGCGTGGTTAATTTCTAACTCAGAATCTAAGATACGTTCTTTCAAACGCTCACCATAAGCTAAATATTTTTCGTAAATGTCTTCGAATTTTAATGGTTCTTTATTGAATAATTTTTCGAATAAAGCATTTTTAACCACTAAATTTTCTTTGATTTTTTCTGCTAAAACTTCAGGATTTAATAAATCAATTGCACGAATACCAACGCGCGCTACTTTATCCTCATAACAAGGACCAATTCCGCGTTTTGTTGTACCAATTTGACTATCTTTTCCTGCAAATTCTTCACGATATTCGTCTAACAAAATGTGATAAGGCATGATGATATGCGCTCTTCTCGAGATAAAAACGTGATCTGTAGATAAACCTTTTGCTTCTAATTGTTCAGTTTCTGCAAAAAAAGCTTCAGGATTTACTACGACACCATTCGCAATAATACATTTTCCTTTGCATTGTAAAACTCCAGAAGGTAATAAGTGTAAGACAAATTTATCATCGCCTACATATACCGTATGACCAGCGTTGTTACCACCTTGGTAGCGTACAACATAATCCGATTTTTCGGCTAATACATCTGTAATTTTTCCTTTTCCCTCGTCACCCCATTGAAGACCGACTACTACGTGTGTTGACATATTGTTTGTTCGTTATTTGATTTGGAATAAAAATGAAACTAATCATCTTTTCTTGGTTCACTGCAAAGGTAATTTAAACCTTGTCTTAAACAAATTTAAAACTCAATTTAGCACGATTATTTTTCAAGATTTTGTTAATAATTTTTCAAGATAAAATTAACCGAAAAATAACCGAATCCATTCAAATAAAAAGCGTATTTTTACAAACTTTTACACCAAAAATTTCTATAATGAAAATTGAAATCTGGTCGGATGTAATGTGTCCGTTCTGTTATATCGGAAAAAAACATTTTGAACAAGCTTTAACGCAAATTCCTTATCAAGATAAAATACAGGTTGAATGGAAAAGTTTTCAGTTAAATCCTGATTTATCAAAAACTGAAATTACTTCTGTCAATGATTATTTAATCAAAACAAAAGGAATTTCGGAAGAACAAGTTTCGGCAATGAATAATCAATTGGCTGAAATGGGAAAAGTTGTTGGAATTGATTTTCAACAACAAAATTCTAAAGTTGTCAATACGGGTGATGCTCACCGATTGATTCATTTTGCGCAAGCGAATGGAAAAGGTTCGGAAGCAGAAGAAAGACTTTTTAAAGCGTATTTTACAGAAGGTAAAAATGTAGCTGATTATGAAGTTTTGGCTGAATTGGGAGAAGAAATTGGTTTGAACAAAACCGAAGTTCTTGAAATGCTAAATTCTGATGCAAATGTTTTTGAAGTTGCTTCGGATATTTTAGATGCGCGTAATATTGGTGTTTCTGGCGTTCCGTTTTTCGTAATTGACCGTAAATATGCACTTTCTGGTGCTCAACCAGTCGAGTATTTCGTTTCTGCTTTGACACAAGCTTACGAAAAAGATCATTTGGACCAACCACAAAATGGTGCTTCTTGTGATGTAGACGGAAATTGTGATTAATACAATTTGCAAATAAATATAGAAAAGGACTTCAATTGAAGTCCTTTTTTTCGTTTTATATTGATTGATAATTTTCTAAAAATTGTACAATTTTTTCTGCTAATTGATTTTTATGAAAAGAGCTTTTCAAAGTTTTATATTCAATATCAGTCAACAGAAGATCATTCGTTCAATTTTAATTTTGGGCGAAGAATTCAACGACCAGCTTTTTGGGAATTAAATCCAAATAAATGGTATAGTAATCCTATTTCTTACACAGAAGGAAATCCTTTTATGCAACCAGCTTTTGTGTATAATTTCGAGTTAAGTTATGGATTCAAAGATTATTTACAAGCAAAAGTTTATTATCAAAATATACAAGATGATTTTGGTCAAATTGCCTTTCATCAAGAACAAGAATTGGATGGAAAATAGAGAAAAAACAAAAAATCTCAGAGCAAAATACTCTGAGATTTTTTTATGTCTAATTCTTCAATGCTTCAAAAATTTTATCTGCTATTTTAGGGTAATTACTTTCGTTTGTTAATATTTTTCGGTCATCGTCATTTGTCAAATAACCGATTTCAATCATAATAATTGGAACTTGTGAATCTCGTAATATTTTCGAATTTGTTTCAACAATTCCTAAGTTTTCAAAACCTAAAGAACTTATACTTGTTCCAATTTTTTCGCCAAGTATTTTACATTCTTCGAAAGTAGGATTCAATGGAGAAAGGTGAATTTCTGTTCCTTTTTTCGAATCTTTTACATTATAATTTGCGTGAATTGATAAAACCAAATCAGGTTTTATTTCATTAATCATTTTCGCACGACTTGTATTGATAATTTGTTCGTCACCTTTTCTCAATAATACAAAATCAATATCTGTAAAAGGATTTTTTTCTTGAATAATTTCTGCAATTTTCAGCGCAATATCTTTTTCCTGAAATTCATCTTTTTTTACGCCAGTATCTGTTCCTCCATGTCCAGCGTCCAAAAGGATTACGCGCTTTGTAGAAAGTGTTTTATTTTCGATAAAATTTGTTTGTGCAAAAAGACTTGTTGTTAAAATTAAACAAAAGATCTGTAATAGTTTTTTCATGGTTGTTCAGATTAAATTGACCAACTTTAAGCAATAATTGTGCTTATTTTTCTAAAAAAATGGTTAAAAAAACTTTTTTTAAAACAAACCTCGCGCTTTTATCTCTAAATATTTATTGATTAAGTTAATAGACAATTCTTGTGGTTCGCAGTAAATCGTTAAAATCCCGAATTGATGCAAACGATTTATGATTAATTCTTTGTCGTAATTAAACTTTTCGGCAATTGTTTGATCGTAAATATCAGTAGTAGTCTTTGCTTTCTGATGATTAAGTTTTTTCAATTCCGAATTTTTAAATAGAATCAAAACGACAACATGCGATTTTTTAATCAATTTCAGATATGGTAATTGACGTTCCAAACCATCAATTGTTTCAAAATTGGTATAAATAAATAAAAGCGATCGTTGCGTTAATTTTCGTTTGATATAGGCATACAATTGTCCAAAATCACTTTCCAAAAAATCAGTTTGTACATTGTATAATTTCTCCAAAATCAATTGCATTTGATGATTTTTTCTATCCGCAACAACGTGATCTTGAATTCTTTTATTAAATGTTATTAAACCTGCTTTTTCATTTTTTTGAAGTGAAATATTTGCGACAACTAAGCTAGAATTGATTGAATAATCCAACAATTTTAAACCATCAAAAGGCATTCGCATCGTTCTCCCTAAGTCAATTAACGAATAAACAGGCTGCGATTTTTCTTCCTGAAATTGATTGACCATCAGTCGATTTGCTTTTGCCGTTGCTTTCCAATTGATTAAACGATATTCGTCACCAATCGTATAATTTTTTATATTTTCAAATTCTGTATTTGTTCCAATTTTTCGAATCCTTTTCATTCCAAATTGATTCTGTAACTGAGCGGTAGAATATAATTGAAACTGTTTTAATTGCAAATAAGAAGGATAACAAGCAATCGAAATTGGTTCGTTTATTTTGATCTTTTTCTCAATCAATCCAAAAACAGAAATAAATACATTTGTTAATCCAAATTTATATGAACCTCGTTCTGTTGGTCGAATTTTGAAATCAAATTTAGTATTTTGACTACTTTTAAATCGTTTTCTAAACTGAAAATCTCTTAATTGTAATTGAACAGGAAACTCTTCTATAATCCTTACATTTAGAGGGAATTGATAATGATTTGTTACGAAAAGTTCCAATTCATTTTCATCACCATTTGAAAGTCGTTCTGGATAATTTCGAAGAACTTCAATGGAAGTTTTAGGAATATAAACCAAAAATATTTCGACAATAACACTGACGATAAAGACAAGTGTCAAAATCTTTGCAATAATGTAAATAGGAGATAGAAAAAATGCAATCACATAACAAAATGCAATGAATAATCCCGCATAAAAAAAGCGATTGGTAAGAAATAAGCTTCTGAAAAATTTCATTAACGAGGAATTTCTACGCGATCAATAATTTGCTGAATAATATGTTGTGTTGTAAAACCTTCCATCTCTTTTTCAGGAACCATCACAACGCGGTGTCCCAAAATTGTATGCGCAATTTGCTTGATATCTTCTGGAATCACAAAATCGCGTCCATTCACCGCTGCATTTGATTTTGCAGCATCTAAAATCGCGATAGAAGCACGTGGCGATGCACCCATATACAAGGTTTGATCGATTCTGGTTTGATGAACAATTGTCGCAATATACGTAATCAACGCTTCGTGTACGAAAACTGATTTTATGCGATCTTGGAACTCAATAATTTCATTTCCTGAAATTACTTTTTCTACCAACGTTTCTTTGTCAATATTTTTGCGTTCTTGTTGTTCTTTCAATAATTCAATTTCACTTTCTAACGAAGGATATTTGACATAAATCTTAAACATAAAACGATCCAATTGTGCTTCTGGTAAGCGATACGTTCCTTCTTGCTCGATTGGATTTTGAGTTGCAAAAACTAGAAAAGGAGCTTGTAAAGGATAAGTTGTTCCATCAACCGTCACTTGTTTTTCTGACATCGATTCGAATAAAGCCGCTTGAGTTTTTGCAGGCGAACGGTTAATCTCATCAATTAAAATAATATTCGAAAAAATTGGTCCTTTTTTGAACTCAAATTCATTGATTTTAGAATTTAAAATAGACGTTCCAATCACATCAGAAGGCATTAAATCTGGCGTAAACTGAATTCTACTAAAACCAGAATCTATCGTTTTTGCCAACAATTTTGCCATCATTGTTTTGGCAACTCCAGGCAAACCTTCTATCAGAGAATGTCCGTTAGAAAGCAAAGCCAAAATTAATTGATCGATAATATCATCTTGTCCGACAATTACCTTTTTCAATTCATTTTTTACAGTTTGCATTTTATGTTGTACATCCGAAAAATCGACTCTATTTTCGAATGGTTGATATGTATTTTCGCTCATTAGATATTTGCTTTTTGTTTATAGTTTTCGATGATTTGATACACAATTTCCAAATCGTGTTCATTTGGTTGATTTTTTTGATAAATATTTTTCAGAATCGTGAATTTTTCAAGACATTCTTCTTGGCTCAAATTTGCTTTTTGTGCAACAATTTCAATGAATTGTTTGTTTGTAATATCGTCTGTTTCGATTAAAAATGTTTTTCTCAATTTGTATAAAAAATAATCGATTTTCTTTGAAACAATGTCTTTTACTTCGCCATTTTCTTGGTATAAAGAGGAAATTGTCTTAGCAAATTCGACGGTATGATTTTCTTCTTTGGTATAAATTGGAATGATGCGTTGTTCGCGTTTGCTTCTAAAAATTAAAAAGAAGAAAAGTAAAACCAATAACGTAATCCAAGCAACTTTTAGAGCTGGTTCGCTCATTATGAAACGCATCATTGATGAACTTCCTGCATAAGTTTTCGAGGTATTGTACCAAAAAATAGTTTTCCCTTTCAGTGGTTCTAAAACTGATTTAGCATAGAAATAACTGTCCTCATTTAACAAATAATAATTGGTAAAATAAAGCGGTTCTGCGTGATATAAATAATAACCTTTATAATTTTTTGGTTTGATTTTTAAATAATTTGGGTAAGCCTTATCTTTATAAGTAATTGTTCCAAAAATTTCAGAATCATTTGTGATATCGCTAAAATAGTGATGTTCGATTTCTTTTTTCTTCTTTATTTTGAACAATTTATTTGTTCTAAGTTCAAAATTATCATTAATATTTATTGTCTGATTGTACAAGATATTCTCTTCAGATTCCGTAGAATCAGTTGTTGGCGTATCTGTAGAATACGTTTCTTCGTTAATATCTTCTTTTCCATTTGTGTCATCACCAAAATTGTCATAATAATCTGCAATCATCACAATTCCACCATTTTCGGCAATTTTGCTCAATAAATTTTTAGAAACTGTATCAAAATAAATTTCAGAACCGAGCACAACAACTGCATAATCTTTTGCTTTTTTAGGATCAATTTTTAATTCAGAAAGTTTTTCCAAATCTTTCATTTTCCCATTAGATAACTTCCCAAGTTCTTCGTGCATAATAAATAATCCGTACGGATCTTTACTATTTTGATAAAGGCTTACATTCCATGATTTAGGAAGCTTATAACGAAGTTTTGAGAAAGAAAATATAAAAATTCCGATCAATAAAATAGCGCCTAATAGAATACCTAATTTCTTTTTCATGAGGCTAAATATTGGTTAAACTGATTGAAATTTGTCTTGAATTCGTGGTATTTATTTTCATCAATTTTAAATTCTCCAAACCAAACTTGATTGAAAATTTTAGTATTTTGATTGAATAAAATCTTTGATTTTTCGTCTTTTATTTGATTGATAAATTGTTGATTTGTTTTCTTCGGATCCCATTCAATCCAACCTTTTTTATCTAAATTTTGTAGATTTTGATAATGCAAATAACGAATTGCTAAAGCAAAATTTTGTTCTGTTTCTGCTTTATTGATTAATGAATTCAAATTAACTTCGGCTAAATTTTCTTCGATAAAATCAAAATCAGATTCGTCATATAATTTTTTCGAATTTCGTTTAAGAATTCCACCATTTTTGTAAATACGTGTGGCAAGAAAAATTAAGAATAATCCAATTACAAAATAGAAAATGATTTCCCAAGGTAAATAAGAGAGAAATCTAAAAATACCTTCGATTATTTTTGAGAAAAAGCCAGGTTCGAATTCTTTTTTAGGTTTTGGAACATCATTATAATCAAATTCTTTTCCAGCATATTTTTCTTTGAATGCTTTAAATTCTGCTGTTTTTTCTTGTGCAAAAACAACGAATTGAATTAATAATAATGTAAATGTAAAAAATAGTCTAAATTGTTTCATTCGATTCTAAAGTTTGATTGAACGAAAAAGTTTTTTGTCTATTTTTTTGAATCGGATAAATGATGTAATACCAAATAATTAAGATTAATGAAAGGATTATTACCAATAAACTCAATACAATATTAACATCATATAAACGCGTAATAAAACCTTCGATAAATCCAGCTATAATAAACATTGGAACAGTGCTTAATAAAATCATTACCGCTTCTTTTGCTTTGATTGTGAGTGATTTTTTTCGCGATAAAGTTTTTGGAAACATAAAGCCATTTCCAAGCATTAATCCGCAAGCTCCAGCAATAATAATCACCGAAATTTCGATTGTTCCATGCATCCAAATTGCTGACATTGCCTTTCCCAAAACGCCTTCTTTGAAAAACATATAATGAAATGCACCTAACATAATTCCGTTCGAAAATAGAATATATCCTGATCCAATACTGAAAAATAATCCTAATGTAAAAGCAAAAAAAGCAACACGAATATTGTTGATGGTTATAGCTAATGTAGAGCCAGTCTGACTTCCTGATTTGTAAATTGCTGCAGGATCACCTTTTTTGATGTTCATTAACGTTTCGTCTACATATTGATTTCCTAAAATTAATCGTGTAAAATCTGGATCGAAATGCGATGATAAAACGCCAATTAAAACCGCTAAGGCAAAAATTAAGAATGAATACAACAACATTTTGTGATTTTTGTAGACTACATTTGGCACATCTTCTTTGAAAAATTGCACAAATTGATTCCCAGAAGTTCGTTGATCTTTGTAAATTGACTGATGCGCAAATAAAGCTAACTCGTTCAAATAATCTTTTGTCTTACTTTTTGGGTAATAAGTTTGAGCAAACGCCAAATCATTTGTAATTTCGATGTAGTTTTTTGCTAAAATATCTGGATGAACATCAATTTTATTTTTCAAATTATGTTCAATATCAGACCATTTAGACTTATTTTTATCAATAAAATGCGCTTCTCTCATTGTAGAGTAGTTGTTAGTGAACCAAATATATGAATAAACTTTTAGTCAATACACCTCAAAACGTGCAAATTGCTTATAATATTGCACCACTTGGAAAACGTTTGCTTGCGTATATCATCGATATGATTATCCGAATCATATTAGTCTACGGTATGTATTATTTCTCTGAGTTTATTCCGAATAGAGACGAATGGTTTCGTATGGGAATTTATAGTATAATAGGTTTTATATTTTTACTTTATCCGTTGGTTCTCGAGATTTTAATGAAAGGGCAAACAATTGGAAAATGGATTATGAAAATTCGTGTAATACGAATGGACGGAAATCGTGCCAATAATTTTGATTATTTCTTGCGTTGGGTAATTGGAAGTGTCGAATTGTTTTTATTTACTGGACTTATCGCGTTGATAACGATGATTATAAATAAAAATGGTCAACGTTTAGGTGATATTGTTGCGAATACATGTTTGATTGATTTGAATCCGAAATTAGCTTTATCACAAACTATTTTCGCTGAAGTTTCTGAAACCTATAAAATTCGTTTTCCCGAAGTTTATCGCCTGTCTGATCGTGATATTAATATTGTAAAAGAAAATTTTACGTCTGCATTAAACAATAATAATTATGATATTTTATTAAAATTAACGCGAAAACTGGAGGAAATAATGGAGGTGAAAAGTGATGGTTTAGGAAATATTGATTTTATTCAAGTGGTGATTCAGGATCATTATCATTACCACAAAGACAAGTAAACAGTATCTTTGCAAAAAATAAAGAATAAAATGAATTGTCCTTGTTGTTCTGGAAAAGTATATGCAACTTGTTGCGAACCTTTTCATTTGAATATTGAATTGCCAAAAACTCCCGAAGAGTTGATGCGTTCTCGTTACGCTGCTTTTGCAATGGTTTTGCCTGAATATTTAGTTGATACAACACATTCTTCTACGCAAAAAGATAATGATTTTAGTGATATCGAAGATTGGGCAAAATCGAATAAATGGTTAAAGTTAGAAATTGTTTTTGCTAAAGATAATAAAGTTCGATTTAGAGCTTATTACCAAGACAAACAAGGTGAAATCTACGAACATGATGAACTTTCTAGGTTTGTGCAAGAGAATGGCAAATGGTTTTATGTAGATGGCGAGTTTTATTGATTTTTAAAAATAAATTCAGAAAATATTATTTCAAGCGAAGTCTAGAAATTAAAAAAAATGGATATTTTTTTTGAGCAATTACTTTTACAATTCCTTCAATTTATCCTGAATTTCTGTATCATAAATTTCTAAAAAACGTTCGTCATAAGGATAAGTATCTTTGAATCCTTTCTTAATCAAAACTAAGCTTTTATTGTAATTTATTTTTGCAGAATCTTTCCAACTTTATTTTTGAAAGAAAAGTAAAGTATTGAAGCGAGAATTATCACTACAACAATAGTTAAATAGATAAAATAATTAATGTATTTCATTCTATCTAAGATATGTAAACTTTTTGCATAAAAAAACTCAATCCATTGAATTGAGTTTTTTGTTTTCTATTTAAAATATTGTTCTGCTTCTAACACGCTTTCTGGTCGACCTACGTCGATTAAAATTCCGCCAGAATGATCAAAACCAATGATAGATTCAGTTTTCATCAAGTCCATATAAACTTTCATGATAGAAAATTTACCTTTCTCTGTAATTTTATCAAATAGAGTAGGAGAAATAACATGAATTCCACTAAAAGCTAAATCTTTGCAATTGTCTAAAGAATCTACAGCTTTTATTTCTTCTTCTGTTTTCAGATTTCGCCAACCTTTTAATTCATTTTGTTCATTGAAAAATAGTTTACGAGATGAATTTCGATCAGAAACTGCTAACGTTACTAACGCTTTGTTTTCTTGATGTGCTTTGATAAATTTAGCAAGATTTAGATCTGTTAAAATGTCCACATTCATCACCAAAAAATCTTCCTCGAAATTAGCTTTTGCTTTAACCAAACCACCACCAGTTTCAAGAACTTGATCTGTTTCATCTGAAATAGTAATTTCAATTCCGAAATAATTATTATCTTCTAAAAACTCAATGATTTGATCTGCAAAATGATGCACGTTAATCACGATTTCATTAATTCCGAAAGATTTCAAATATTCTATATTTCGTTGCAAAAGAGGTTTTCCATTTACAACTGCTAAAGCTTTGGGATGGTTGTCAGTAAATGGTTTTAAACGAGTCCCAAGACCCGCTGCAAAAATCATTGCTTTCATATTAATACGCCTCGTTTATCCAATTTTTTTCTTCTTGCACAATATGATGTAACGTAACTTGCGCTTCTGGAAATTTCTCTTGAATATGTTTTGCAGTCGCATCAGCAGAATAAACTGATCGATGTTGTCCGCCTGTGCAACCAAAATTAATTTCTAAATTCTCGAAACCTCGTTGCAAATAATCTTCGATCGAAATGTCAATAATTTGAAAAACACCTTCTAAAAAAACTGCAATTTTAGTTTCTGTTTTCAAGTATTTTTTAACCTCTTCGTCGCGCCCTGTTTGTGTTTTATATGCCTGAATTCGACCTGGATTTAGAATTCCACGACAATCAAAAACGAAACCACCACCATTTCCAGTTGGATCGGTTGGAATTCCTTTTTTATACGAAAAACTACGAACGTTGATGTTTAATTTAGCCATTTATTTTATGATTTATGCGTTCTAACGTTTCTGGAAGAACAAGGATTTTTATAATATGTTTTAATTCTGGATAATTTTGTAATATAGGATAATCGATTATTGATTCTAAGTTTTTAAGCCCAAATGAAATACTTTCTAAAAAGTGTTTTTTACGTTCAATAATTCCTCTCAAACCATAGGTTCCTAAAACTTGTAAAAGTCGAGCAACTACACAATATTCGTACGATTGACGAAAATCTATTGGAACTAAAGTTGGAATTTGTTTGGTTAATTCTTGGTAATAAAATTCGTATAATTCTTTTTTAAATTCAAATGGTAAATTGGCTTTTGCTTGCCAAATTAACGAAACCAAATCATAGACAACAGGTCCATATAAACCGCCTTGATAATCGATAAAATAAGGTTCGTTTTGATGAATCATAATGTTGCGCGTTTGGAAATCTCTGAACACAAAACCTTGTGGCGAAAGTTTATCAAATTGAGACGCAAAACGATCAAAATCTTTGATTAATTTTCCTGCATTGTAATCAATTCCTAAGACATCTAAAAAGTAAAAATTAAACTGAAATAAATCTCTTAAAATTAATGTTTTATCTAATTTTGGATACGAAAAAGTATGATTAAAATCGATTTTAGTTGCACCTTGAATTTGAGCAATTGCTAATTTTTCTAATGTCTTAAAATAATAAGGTTTTGCTTTTTCGAAATCATTCAAGACAATATTCATCAGTGTTTCGTCTCCTAAATCTGTTTGAACATAGGTTGCAAAATCTTCTGAAACTGAAACAATTTCTGGAATATTATTGATGACTTTTTTTAAATCTAAAGAGAACTGAATAAATACTTTATTTTCTTCAATATTAGAGCTTTCAGCCAAAATATACGACTGATTTTGATCAAAAAATCTCGAATATACTCGAGCTGAACCTCCTCCTGAAAGTTGAGTTAAACTTTCAATTGCTTTTTGAGTAAAGTTTTCTTGCAAAAATTGAGCTGTAGTATCGTTCATCAGAATATTTTGCGAAAGTTACGCATATCAAAAATGATTTAAAAATATTTGTTTGCTGTAACTTTTTTCAAAATGCTGCATCTATTTAGTAAAAGAGAAACTAATATGAAAAAAATAGCACTTATTATCGCAATGATTTCGTTACAATCATGTATTACAGTAAAAGTTAATGCAGATGTTGATTCGAATAATTTTTATAGAAAAGTGGATAATCCAAATATCAAATCGCAAGGAACTTTTTTTGACAAAGGAGTGGGGGATTCGAAATGGTCGAATTCGAATGGTGATAATTGGACAAAAGCGAAGTTTGAAGATGCTTCTGGAACGAGTTATATCAAGCTAAATGTTTCGAAAAGTTTAACTGCTAATTTTCATTCGAATATTAAATTAGAAGGCGAAATGATTTTTGAAATTGTAGATCAAAATAATGAAGTAGTGTTTAATCGTCAACTTACAAATTCGAAAGAAGAAAATTTTACAGTTGATTTAGCAAAAGGTGATTATCAAGTTCGTTGGAATTCTACGAATGCAACTGGAAGTTATTTTTTGGAATGGAAACAAGATAAATAACATAAATTTTAGCATATTTTTTGGTCGATCGATTACTTTTTTGATGTATTTTTAGAAAGATTTTAAATAAGTAATTATGTCTTTAATAGATGATTTGAAATGGCGTTACGCTACAAAAAAATATGATCCGTCTTTAATTGTTGAAGAAGAAGACGTTAAAAAAATTGTTGAAGCAGCTCGTTTAGCACCAACTTCATCAGGTTTGCAACAGTTCAGAATTTTAGTTATTAAAAATAAAGAATTGCAACAAAAAATTGTTCCAATTGCCTATGATCAGCAAGCGATTGTAGATTGTTCGCATTTATTGGTTTTTGTAGCTTGGGATCGTTATACAGAAGATCGTATTGATGCAATTTACGATTATACAACGGATGAGAGAGATTTGCCAAGAGGTCGTTTTGGTTCGTATACAGATAAATTGAAAGGAATTTATTTGCCTCAAACTTCTGAAGAAAATTTTGCACATACAGCTCGTCAAGCATACATTGGATTAGGTTTTGCTCTTGCTCAAGCAGCAGAATTGAAAATTGATAGTACGCCAATGGAAGGTTTTGATAATGCTGAATTGGATGATTTGCTTGATTTGAAAGAAAAAGGAATGCGAAGCGTTTTAATGCTTCCTTTGGGATACAGAGACAGTGAAGATTGGCTAGCGCCAATGAAAAAAGTTAGAAATCCGATGAAGGATTTTGCTACGAAATTATATGAATAACAAAAAAGCTTTCTCAATTTTGAGAAAGCTTTTTTATTGAATCTATTTTTACAATCCCAACATTTTTGGACCTTGTTCAAAAACAACATCAACTGGAATGTTTTTTGTTTTCAAGACATCTAAATCTTTTTGTAAATCGTCGTGAATAATTCCTTTATCAGCATATAATTTTTTTACACCATCATAATCTCCATTTCCTTGAAGTGTCAAAATTAATTCTGATAAACCATTCATTGCTTTTTCCATTTTAGCTACATTTACTCTGTAACGTCCATTTGTAGTTTTTTCGAAAGCTCCATTTTCAGCAAAATAGTTAAACGCAATCATGTTTGCTTGTCCGTGTGCAGAACTTGCTCCAAAACGAACTGAACGTAAGATTCCAGCCAAGAAAGTCACAAAATAATCTTCTTGTGTTCCTGTCAATTCACCTTTTTTCAACAATTGATTCACCATATACAAACCAAGAATATCAGCTTTTCCTTCTTCTAAAGCTGAATTAGCTTCTTTTAAAGCATCGCGGACAGAACCTTTTTCATTTACTGTATTTTTGATTCCTAAACCATGCGCCACTTCGTGAAACATCACATTAGAAAAGAATGCATCAAATTTGATGTTTTTCTGTTGGCTTTCATCAATCAAAGCAGTTGCAATTGGGGCAAGAATTTTATCAAATTTCGCTTTCATAGCATTTTTTAATTGCAAACGGCGCGTTCCTTTTTCTAGTTGAACTTTTTCATCATTTGGTAAATTAATCGCAATTGTTTTTCCAGCAGCGTTACAATCTCCCGCATAATACACCACATCATACGCATTAAGATCCGAATCAGTTCCAGGAATTTCTTTTTTGTAATTTGCAGAAACAGGTAAATTCTTCTGTAATTCTGGTAAATATTGAACGAATTTTGCCAATTTTTTCGACCATTCAATATCTTTTACTAAAATATATGCAGAATATGAAGTTTTATATCCAAACAATTGATCTTCGTAATTTTCAATCGGACCAACCACCATATCAATATTTGCATTTTTCATATCCATCCAAGCCAAATCACTTGCATAAAAATCATCGCTTATCAAAGCTGCAGCACGTAATTTTAAATATTTTTTAAGCCCAGCATCTTCTGCTAATTCTGATGCTTTTGTTAAATATTCAGCGGCTTTTGATAATTGATTTTTGAAATTTTCGTGGTATGGAATCGAATATAATTTTCCTTCACGATTACGACGAATAATTGAGTAAAGAGATTTACCATCTTTGATATTTGCTTGTTCAAATTCCTCTTTCGTCATATCAATTGGATAGAAAGTTGCACCAGCAGGTTTTGCTCCAATACCGTTTATAAAAGGCGTTTCGTTATTCAATCTATCCCAAGGACCGTAGTTTATTTTTGCATATTCTTTGGCTTCACCTTTCGTTTCGTCCATCAAATCTATTTTAGCACCATAAGCTTGTTGCCAAAATAAATCGTCCATAATATCTGCCGTTTTGAACATCAAACGTAAAATCTCTTTTTCGTTTTTTGTTAAATGCGAAATATCTGTTGTTAATGGAACTTGAGCATAATATTGAAAAGCGTAATCTTTTGTCATTTCTATTGAGGTTTGAGTTGATTCTGCTGCTGTTTTTTGAGTTGAACAAGAGCTTAAAACTCCAGCAAAAGCAATCATTCCTAAGAATATTGATGATTTTTTCATTTTGAATGTTTTGGTAAATTTACAACGAAGAATCAAACTAAAAATCATTCTTATTTTTTTTATCCATAAAAATATAATTTAAAATAACCAAGAATCCTGACTCCTAATCCAAAAATTAAAAAGCTTTAGAATGCAATTGTAAGAAGTTAGAGATAGAGCTTTTTTCTTATTCAGATTATCACAAATTTTTGCATTGCTCCCAAGTTTTGATATTAATTCAATAAAAAAATCTCAACTTCTATTGAAATTGAGATTTAATATGGGTGAATGATGGGTCTCGAA
>NZ_DJTP01000019.1:43223-44888 GCF_002440405.1 Empedobacter sp. UBA6305
ATCACCATTTGGTTTGAATTTCTTTTGAAACTAATTCTAAAGTTTTAGGGTGAATGATGGGTCTCGAACCCACGACCTCCGGAACCACAATCCGGCGCTCTAACCAACTGAGCTACAATCACCATTTTTATTGCGAAATTAACTTTTATTTAATCTCTCAATTGGACTGCAAATATAGCCTATTAATCGGTACTTGCAAATAATTTTGACAAAAAAATAAAGGTTTTTTACACCTTTATTTCTAAATTAAAGAATCTAAATTATTTACGCCAATATAACTTCGCGAAATAAATCCTTCTCCACCTTCAGTTCCGATTAATCTTCCTAAATCATATGCACGATATCGGATAGAATCTGTAAAATTCTTCGATGAAATTGGTGTTTGAGGTTCGCTCGAATTTGGATCAAAAAATTGCGTTTTATACGCCATGCAAGCTTCCACTTTTGTATCAACAAAACCAGAAATATCAATTACAAAATGAGGTTCTAAAGGCAACCATTGAATGTAGTGGAAGTGCTTTTTTGGACGCCAAGCTGGTAATCCATTATCAATTTTTGGTAAACCCGATAAGAAAATAGCAGTATTCACTAAATCTGAACCTTTTCCATGATCTGGATGGCGATCGTGAGGTGCATTACTCAAAATAATATCAGGTTGATATTTGCGAATGATTTCGACAATTTTCAATTGATTTTCTTTATCATTCAAGAAAAAACCATCAGGAATTCCAAGATTTTCTCTTACAGCAACTCCCAAAATGTTTTTGGCATCATTTGCTTCTACACGGCGCGTTTCATCGGTACCACGAGTTCCCAATTCTCCTTTTGTTAAATCAAGAATACCAACCGTTTTACCGTTTTTAATTTCTTTTGTAAGTGTTCCTCCACATCCCAATTCTACGTCATCAGGATGCGCTCCAATTGCAAGAATATCTAACTTCATTTACTATTTATTTAACCAATCTATTATTTCTTTTGAATCTGGAGTTACTTTTGATGGGTAAGAAACCTCTAAAGTTCCGTCTTCGTTAATCAAAAATTTTGTAAAATTCCATTTTACATCATTGTCAGATTTTCCGTTCAATGATTTTTTTGTTAAGAATTTGAAAATTTCATTTTGATTTTTTCCAATTACATCACTTTTTGACATCAAAGGAAAAGTTACGCCATAATTTAATTTACAAAAACTTGCAATTTCTTCGTTATTGTCAAATTCTTGCCCTCCAAAATTGTCTGAAGGAAATCCAACAATTACTAATCCTTGATCTTTATATTCTTGATACAATTTTTCTAAAGCATCATATTGAGGTGTGTAACCACATTTTGAAGCTGTGTTAAGAATTAAGATTTTCTTTCCTTTCAAATCAGCGAAATTAAAATCGTCATCATTGATATCTTTGAATGTATAATCGTAAATTTTGTTCACTTTTTGAGGTGTTTTTGTTGTTTGATGAATGGTTTGCTTTTTAGAAACTTTCTTAGTTTCTTGCGCATTACAAGCTATAAATAGCCCTAAAAATCCGATGAATAAATATTTCATTGCGTACTATTTTAAACAAATTTAAAAAAAATGTTATGATTTGTAAGTTAAAGTAGGTTAAAATAAAAAAGCTCATCTTTGGATGAGCTTTTTTATTTTATAATATTGTCCCGTCCTGAAATAGC
>NZ_DJTP01000007.1:0-29882 GCF_002440405.1 Empedobacter sp. UBA6305
AAATTCAGGGGGATATCCAGACGCAATTTCTGGCTTAATAATAAAACAATATATCTTATGGTTAAAAGGCGATAAGACGTCATGGAAAAAATGGGAGGAAGAAAATCCTATTAAATAAAAAAATCGGGATTTACCCGATTTTAGATTTTGCAATTACTTTGCGATACAATTCTTCATATTGCGGAAGAATATTCGTTTTATCAAATCGTATCGCTTGTTCTTTTGCTTGATAACTAAACTCTGCCAAACGCTTTTCGTCCTCTAAAATATAAATCGCTTTTTCTGCCATCATTTCAATATCTCCTACTGGGCAAACAAAACCAGTGACTCCGTTAATATTTACTTCTGGAATTCCGCCTGCATTGGACGAAATAACCGGAACACTTGCCGCCATAGCTTCAAGTGCTGCCAAACCAAAACTTTCTTGTTCGGAAGGTAAAAGGAATAAATCTGCCGCTTTCAAAACATCATTCAAGTCACTTACCATTCCAAGACTTTTCACTTTATCTTGAATTCCAAATTCTTGAATCATTTGATCCGCCATATCCCATTCAGGACCTTCTCCAGCAATAATCAATTTCGATGGAATTTGTTTCTGGATCAAATTAAACGTTCCAATTACATCTTCAATACGTTTTACCTTTCTCAAGTTTGAAGTGTGCAAAATTACCTTCTCTTTTGGTTGCGCAAAATTATCACGACAACACACACATTTCTCTGGCAAATATTGATCATTATCAATAAAATTTGGCACTACTTCTATTTCATTTGTAATGTCAAATGCTTGTAAAGTATCTTGTTTCAAACTTTCGGAAACTGACGTTACAGCATCCGATTCATTGATCGAAAACTCAACAGCCGTTTTATACACAGGATGTTTCCCTACCAACGTAATATCTGTTCCGTGCAACGTTGTTACAATTGGTAATTTATACCCCTTTCGAGCCAACATTTGTTTCGTAAAATACGCCGCATACGCATGCGGGATCGCATAATGTACATGAACCAAATCTAATTCGTAATGCAAAACTTTATCATACAAAATTGTACTCAACGCCAAATCGTATGGCTGATATTGAAACAATGGATACGTTTCGACATGAATTCGATGAAAGTATATATTTGGTAATTTGATGTTTAATCTCGCAGGAACATTTGTGCTAAAAAAATGTACTTCATGACCTTTTTCCGCTAAATCCATTCCCAGTTCTGTTGCCACAATTCCACTCCCTCCATAGGTTGGATAGCATACAATTCCTATTTTCATTCGCGATTTTTATTTAGACAAATTTAAGGTAAAATTGCTTCATAAATTACTTGTCGAATATTTTCTCTCACTTTTTTAATGGAAAGATAATTTGGTTCGACGGTTTCATTGACACGATTCGAAAGAAAAATATACACTATGTTATATTTAGGATCAGCCCAAACCATAGATCCAGTAAAACCTGTATGACCAAAACTTTCGACAGATGGGCCAACTTTAGAAATATGTTGCATTTTATCAAAACCAGCTCCACGATGATTTCCTTTGAATTGTTGTTTTGTAAATTCCGCAACTATCTCTGGCTTCAAATAAACCTCATCGCCATATTCTCCACCATTCAAATACATTTGCATCAATTTTGCCAAATCAATCGAGTTAGAGAATAAACCAGCATGACCAGCAATTCCGCCCATCATCGCAGCTCCTTGATCGTGTACAAAACCATGTACCAATTGATTTCTATAGGTTTTGTCGTATTCGGTTGGAATAATATCTTCTAAACTAAATTTTTCTTTTGGATTAAAAGTTGTGCGATACATTCCCAATGATTGATAAAATTTTTCTTGTGTCAATTGATTCAAATCTTTCCCAAAATCCTTTTCTAATTTCTTCTTGAAAATATAATAGCCTAAGTCTGAGTATTCGTATGATTTACGGCCTAAAGATGATTTATAAATATCTTCGTAAATCGTATCTTTAATAGAGTTGATAATATAAATGTTATCTGTAACTTTTATCTGATGTTCCTCATCTTGCTTTCTCGAATAGAAATCTAAATATAATCGCGCATTTTTTACATTGACAGTTTCATTGTAAAAACCAATCCATGGCTTAAGACCAGCTTGATGCGCTAATACTTCACGAACTTTTAAGGAAGATTTGTTCGAGTTTTTTGCATCATTATCAATTTCTCCAATTGTTTGCTCAAGGTTTAATTTTCCTTCGTTTACCTCCAGCATCAACAAAGGCAACGTCGCCGTCACCTTTGTTACAGAAGCGACATCATATAAATCTGTCCACTTCACTTTTTTTAAAGAATTTTTATCTTGAGTTCCAAAGCTTTTATCATACACGATTTTCCCGTCTTTTGCGACTAAAATTTGCATTCCAGGCGTGTAATGATTTGCAATTGCTTCTTCGGCAAGTTTATCTATTTCTAAGAGTTTTTTTTTCCTAAATTCACATTTTCAGGTGCAGTAAATCCTAAACGTTTGATGTGTTTTGTTACAATTCCTTGCCCTTCTTTCAAGTTTTGATTGATATCTACCGGAAATGTTCCATCTGCATCAATTGCTCCAAAAATAACTTGCGCAGCAGCTGCTTGCGCATCTTTTGTATTTTGATAATGAACTGTAACCGCATCTAAATTTGATAAATCAAGATCTTTCAAACCATAAGGACTTGTGAATAATGAGAAGATTTTCTTTTTATCTTTTGGTAATGCTTTCAAAATTGCTTTCGAGTTATCTGACAATTTATATGGTTTGTAAACCGTTTCATTCGATAAAAACGCTCCCGAAATAATCACATCATAATCATTCAATAAATTGATCTGATTTGGATTTGAAATCTTCACCAACTCAACATTTGTATATTTTTGTAAATGTCTCAAAAATTGATCATAATCTGTTTGTTCAAGGGGAACAAAAGCTATTTTTTGATTCAATTTTTTAATTGGTAAAAGTTTGTGTTCATTCTTTACAACTGTCGAAGCTTTCTCAAAAATTTTAGTTGTTAACGCTAAATTTTCAGGAGAATTTAAATCTTCTAAAACATTTGCAGAATTTAAAGTTTTTATTTCATTTAAACCTGTAATATATTTTGCCATCAAAATTTTCTTCACACTTTCTTCTAAACGTGCTTCAGAAATCTGACCTTTATTTATTGCATCAATAATTTTTTGTTTCCCAACGTGTACATTTTGCGAAAACAATAAAATATCATTTCCCGCTACAAATGCTCTATAATCTACATCACCAGCAGGAAACATTTTTGCTACACCATCCATATTCAACGCATCTGTAATCACAATTCCTTTGAATTGTAATTCTCCTTTCAAATAATCTGTAATAATATTTTTAGATAAAGTTGAAGGTATTTTTGGATCTGGTTCTAAAGCTGGAACATTTAGATGCGCCACCATAATTGACTGTACACCTTCATCAATCATTTTCTTGAAAGGTGCAATGTGATATTTCTCTAAATCTGCTTTATTATCTGGAATCAACGGCAAAACTTTGTGCGAATCTTGATCTGTATTTCCATGTCCAGGAAAATGTTTTGCAGACGATAATACGTTTTGCGCACGCATTCCATCCATATAAGCAATTCCTTTTTCTGCAACTCGATCTGGATTTGAACCAAAAGAACGATTCCCGATAATTGGGTTATTTGGATTAACATTGACATCAACTGAAGGTGAAAAATTAAACTGAACACCCATTCTGTTCGCTTGTATACCAATTTGTTTTCCAACTTGATACACCAACTTATTATTGCGTAGAGCACCAAGCGTCATATTCCAAGGAAAACGCTCCACTCCTTTCAAACGCATTGCCAATCCCCATTCTGCATCCATTCCAATTAACAATGGAATTTTAGAAATAGATTGAAATTTATTTGTCAACTCAATTTGATGAGCCGCTTGATCTTGCATAAAAATTAATCCTCCGATATGTTCTTCTTCAATTAATTTTTGAATATCATTTTCATGCACCACATCTCTATTTGTATAGGCTGCAACGATAAATAACTGACCTACTTTTTCTTCCAATGACATTGAATTATACTTCTCATTCACCCATTTCATCTGAATAGAATCTTTGTACAATGGCGAAACGTGTTGCGCTTTCGAAGCTATAGGTAAAATAATTGTTAAGAATACGTATGCGATTACTCTTTTCATTCCGGAATAAATTAATTTTGCTTGTTTTTTCTTTTTTAGAAACATTTTTTAAAGGCCAATCAAGTTAGGATTGGTAAATTTATAGTAAATTGTCAAATTAAATAAATTTATATGAGTATTTTCAGTGTTGTACAGGATAGCATGTTGAATCATCCTGGACTAATAACTGTTTTTGGGGTTGCAGTAATTATTATGTTACTACTTGATTTAGGTGTTTTTAATAAAAATGCACACGCGGTTTCGAACAAAGAAGCGCTTACTTGGACTATCGTTTGGATTTCCTTGGCGATGATTTTTAGTGGAGTGATTTATTTCGTTTTTAAAGAAGCAGATGGACATGCATTTGCCATCAATAAATTTTCGCAATTCCAGGCGGCGTATTGGATAGAAAAAGCCTTATCCGTAGATAATTTATTCGTCTTCATACTCGTTTTTGGATTCTTTAAAATTCCAAAAGAATATCAACATAAAGTCCTTTTTTGGGGAATTTTAGGTGCTCTTCTTTTTAGAGCAATCTTTATTTTTGCAGGAGTTGAATTAATTAAAATGACTTATTTACCAGCTTTTTCTATTGGAGATTGGCACTTTAATCTTGGTGATGAAGCAACTCATGCAAATTTTGAAGCAAAACAATTCTTCCGTCCAAATGTCGTTTTAACACTGTTTGGTTTCTTCTTAATTGTCGCCGGAATCAAATCTTGGAAATCAAGTGATGATGATGAAAATCAAGATTTATCACAAAATTTTGGTGTTAAATTGGTACACAAATTCTTTAAAGTTACACCAAATTTTGATGGAGATAAATTCTTTTCTGTACAAAACGGAATTAAAATGGCAACACCACTTTTCGTCGCTTTAATGGTAATTGAAGTAACTGATTTGGTTTTCGCTGTAGATAGTATTCCCGCTATATTCGCTGTTGCTCCAGACGATCCTTTTATTCTATATTCATCTAATATTTTTGCAATTTTAGGACTACGATCGTTGTATTTCTTGTTGGCAAATTCAATGGATAAATTCAATAAACTACATTACGGCTTAGCGATTATTTTAAGTTTTATCGGAATTAAAATGATTATTATGCCATTCTATCATTTCGAATCGACTATTTCATTGTCAATAATTGGTGGAGTTTTATTAATAACAATTATTTGGTCGTTAATTTCGAATAAATCAGAGGTTAAGGAATAGATTATTATCTTCATATAATGATAAACCCCAAGATTAAATTCAATCTTGGGGTTTATTTTATAATCATTATACCTTACGAAACAACTTCTATCAAACTACCTCTTTCTTCATCTTTTGTGATTTGCAAAGCAACTGGAATTCGATCTTTTAATTCGTCTACGTGAGAAATAATTCCGACAATTCGGTTTTCTTTTTGTAAACTCATCAACGTTTCAAACACGATATTTACCGCATCTGCGTCTTGCGTTCCAAAACCTTCATCAATAAAGAAGAAGTTCTTTTCCGACTTCGCATTTGTTTGCACACTTTCTGCCAAAGCCAAAGCCAAACTCAAAGAAACTTGGAAAGATTGTCCCCCAGAAAGCGTTTTCACACTACGTGAACGACCTTCGTTCAAATAATCTATAATCTCAAAATCATTGTTGTCATTCATTTGTAAACTTAATTGATTTCTCGTCATTCGATGAAATCTCACATTTGCGTTATCACATAATTGTTTCAAATAAATTAACGAAACATATTGCACAAATCCTGCTGAATTAAACAAATTTCGCATCGTTTGTAAATTAGCCGCACGCTTTTTCAACTTTTCCAATTCAATTAACAAATCTTTCTTTTCTACAAAAGATTTATTCAATCGCTCAATTTCAGCTTTTATTTTAGTTACAACTTCAGTAGCTTCTTTCAATTGACTTGTCACAAAAATCAATTTTTCTTCTTGTATTTTATAAATCGTTTCATCAAAAGAAACTTCCGATAATTTTTGCTCTAATTCATGAATTAAATTTTTCAACGTTTCATACAAAATTCGAAAATCTTCCAACTCTTTTCTGATTTGAGAAACATTAAATTTCTGATTTAAAACAAATTGAACCTCTTCAATGTTTTGTATTTGATATTTTTCTAATGCTTTTTCTATTTGATTTTGATTAATAGCCAACTCTTCTTTTAACTCAATAAGTTGTTTTTCAACTAATTCAATTGAAGTTTTTTGAGAAGCTAATTTTGGATTCAATTGATTTAAACTTTCTGTAAATTGAATATAATCTTGTTCAATTTTTGTATTATTTAACTTTAAATCATTCAAATTTTGAAGCACATTTTCTGTTGTTTGATTTTGAAAATCTTCAAATTTCAAGACTTTCAAATTTGCTTGATTTTGCTTGATTTGAGAAGCTTTTTCAGCTTCTTCTAATCTAAATTTTTCTAAAGCATTTTTATATTTTTCAACAGATTCACGTTCTTTCTCTAAAGTTTCACGAAAAGTTTCAATCTCTTTATTTTTATCCGAAATTGTTTTGTCCAAAGCAACAGCTGCTTTCTTTTTTTCTTCAAATAATTCAACATTTTTCGAATCAAAATCTTTCCAAACAAACAAATTCAGATGATTTTCTTGTTCAATTTTCAGATCATTCAAAACTTGATTTTCTTGTGCAATTTGTTTTTCAATAAACTGTTTTTGATCAATCATTTTCTGAACTTCATTTTGTTTTTTCTGAAGCGATTTTAACTTTTCATCAATTTGATTTAATTCATTATTTACAACTTCAAATTTCGTGGAAATATCATCAATTTCAACAATATTCGGATGCTCTAAAGCGCCACAAAGCGGACAAGATTCACCTTCGTGTAAATTATGTGCAAAATGAACCAACTTTTGCTGAACTTCTAATTCATTTTTCTGTTTTTCAATTGATTTTTTAGTTGATTCAAGCTTTTCAAATTCAGAACTAAACCAATTTTCAAAACTTGAAATTTCAATATTATCTGTTTTGAATTGAGCTTCGAAAACATTAATTTGTTGCTTTTGCTCATCTATTTTAGTTTGTTGTTTCTGAATAGATTGTTGCAAATTTTGATTCTGAACAAACCAATTTCCAACCTCCATCAATGTTTGCGCATCTATTTTTGACTCAGCTAAAGTTTTGACTTCTTTTTCAGATAATTTGATTGAAGCTTCAATTTTCTGTTCATTTTTCTGAACCTCTTCAACTTCTTTCAAACCTTTTGCTGTTCTTACTTTTAACTTTTCTATCTCCTCTGAAAAAGTTAAAATTTGAACTATTAATTCTAAATCTGTTTCTTCTTTTCGTTTTATTGGTAAAGTTTCATAATCAGTTTTAATCGCTTCAATTTGGTTCGAAATTTCTTTGATTTGATTCTCGATTAAAGTCAGTTGTTTTTGTTGATTTTCAACTGAAATTGACTTTTCTTCAATCTGATTTGAAAGTTTTTTATGATTTTCTAAAAGTTGAGAAAACGCATTAAAAATCAATTCATAGCGCTCAATTTCAAGTTTTCGTTGATCCATTTCATTTTTCTGAACTGAAACTTTTTCAAAATCAATTTTCTTTTGTTTTAAAGTCTCAAAATCTGATTTCAACGCTTTTAAACGTTGAAATGATTCATTCATTTGATTATATTCTTCTTGAACTTGATTGGTAACTTTTGTTTGCTCAATCAAATTTTCTTCAAGCTCTTTTATTTTTTCTTCCGAAACTTCTTCAAATCCAGATAATTTCCCTTCTAGTTGATTCAAATTCGTTAAGTTTTGAGAATTTAAAGCTGCAACTTTATCTTGTAAATCATAACGATGAAGTCCAAAAATTTCCTTCATCATTTGTGTTCGATCTTTTGCACCCAACTCAATAAATTCCTTGAATTGCCCTTGCGGAATAATAATTGTTCGTTTGAAATTTTCGTAACTCAACCCAATTATTTCTTCTGCTTTCGAATGATTAAGCGGAATCCATTCATTGTCTTTTTGTTCATAAAAAACAACTATTGGCGATTTTACATCTTCAAAACGTTTCGAATTTCTTTTAAATTCACGTGTTGCTCTGAATAATTTTTGTTCAAAATTATAGAAATCAAACTCGATATATGCCAAATTCGATTTCAAATTCATCATATTGTAAGCACGCTTATCTTTGGAATTTAGACGTTCTGTTTCGCCATACAAAACGTACATAATCGCTTCCAAAATTGACGATTTTCCGGAACCTACATTCCCGAAAATTCCAAATAATCCTGCTTCTGTTAATTCAGAAAAGTCAATTGTTTGACGTTCTTGATACGAATAAAGTCCTTCTATGGTTAATTTTACTGGAATCATTATGAATTCAAAATTTCGTTAAACAAATCCTTTATTTCGTCGTTTGGTTCTTGATTTCCATTTTTCGATTTGAAATAATCTGCAAACAATTCCTTCATATCTTTTGTTTGATCTGCAAACTTATACTCAACCATTTCAACCTCTTGATTTTTAACTTTCGGAATCAAATGAATAATTCCATCATGTGATTGATAAATCAATTTTCGTTCATCAGCTTTCAAAAAAGAATCACTTTCTAAAATCAATTCAACCAACGCATTTTGATTTTCATTCAACCATTCTACAGCTAAATTTATATCATCAAAAGTTTTTCGAATAAGCGGTTTTCCATGCTTTAATTCAATTTTATGATAAGAAATAGTTTTATTTGGTTCTGCTTCTATTACCGAAACATACTTGGTTTGACCAGCTTCGGAAAAACTATAACACAAAGGCGAAGAGCTGTACACAACAGGTTTTTCTTCTGTTCCGATGTTCTTAAAACCATGCAAATGTCCAAGCGCTGTATATTGAATTTGAGGCGGAATAGCTTCGGAAAAAATCATATCTGCATTTCCAATTTTAATCGGTTTTTCGCCTTCTGGTTCCTCTAAAATTTCAGCACCTTTTTGGTTCATATACAAATGTGCTATCAATAAATTAACACCATTTTCGTCACAATATTCATCCGCAATATTTTTCCAATTTGTCGCTAAAACTTCATTCAATGCATCTTCTTTATTCTCTCCAAAATATTGTTTCAAACGAATTTCGTTTGCATAAGGCGTATGAATAATTCGAATCGGGTAATCGAAAGAATTTAATTTCAATTCAATCATTCCTTCTACAGATTTTAAAATTTTGAAATCATTTAATTCAAATTCCTGAATTTTTGCATTTGGATAACCAATCAAAATAATTCCACATTCGCGTGCCAACGGATCTGGCGCATCAATCAAACTTGGAGAATCGTGATTACCAGAAATCGCTACAACAGGACGTTTTCCGTTATTCGAAAGTCTTTTTAATGTTTTATAAAATAATTCTACAGCTTCCACACTTGGATTAAAATTATCAAATAAATCGCCCGCAATAAGTACCAAATCGACTTGTTGTTGATCTGCAATTTCGATAATCTCGTTCATCACTAAAATTTGTTCTTCTAATCGCGAAAAACTATCCAATTTTTTGCCCAAGTGCCAATCGGCTGTATGTAGAATTTTTATCATTATTCTTCCGTTTCTGGTTTATTTTTATCATTAAATCGTTGATTGATTGCTTTTAATCGAGCTTTGCGTTCAGCTTCGGCTTCTTGCGCTTTACGTTTCTTTTGATCTAACTTTTTCTTATGCGCTTTTTTATTTGCATCTGTATTTCTACTCATTTCTATTTGGTTTAAAATTAATTTTTCTCCACGCCAAATGATGTCGCAAAGTTAGATTAAATGATAAAGAATTGTAAATCTTTTGTCCAACTAAATTGAAATTATTAACTTGGCTAGAAAGTAATCGAATTTATTAATTTTAAAACATTTATAATGGGAAAAGGCGATAAAAAATCGAGAAGAGGAAAAATTGTGAATGGCTCTTATGGTGTAAAACGTCCGAGACATAAGTATTATTATGAGGAAGATGTTGTTGAAGAAAAACCAACCAAAAAAGCTAAAAAGTAATTTTTTGAAGCTGAAAATCAGGATTGATTTTCAGCTTTTTTATTTTATTCAACTCAACAATAATTTATCCAATGATGAGAATAAAATCTACAATTTAAGCCATTAAATATTGAGTTTATTTGTGCTATCAAAAAATAAAACATGAATATTTTTAAAAAGAACTACAACAAGCATTTTTGTATTATTGGTTGGATTAACACTTTTTAGTTGTAACAATGATGATGATTCAGGAATTACAGAGCAATTAACGCCAAGCGAAATTTTATCCTTTACTTCTTGGGAAACAACTAATGCTTTGAACAATAAAGGACAAAATGTAGCCTTAACAGACACTAATGTTTCTAATTTTGTAGGTTATACCTATTTCAAAAAAGATGATACATTTACTATGTTCAATTTAGATGATACGCCAAAAATGAAAGGAGATTGGTCTGTTTCTGAAGAAGGAAAAACAAGAACAATCGTTGCTAAAAATGATGCAGTAGAAGTTTTGTTTACACGAATTGTTGACATTACAGTTTTAACAAAACAAGAATTTACTTACAGAATTTATCCGTCTAATGATGATAAATCTGTTTATTTCTATATCGTACATACGCCTAAAGCTCACAAAGAGCCAACAAAATAGTGTCACATCAATATCATCCAAATATTTAAATTTAAAAAGCTAAGCGTCAATTGACACTTAGCTTTTTTTGTTATTATTTCACAAATTTATATTCAACATTATTCCAAAAAACATAAGCTCCTTCTTGTTTTAAACTTTCAGGCTTATCTATAATTCTTGGAAAAATATTGTCTTTTGTAATTTTTCCAAAAGAAGAACTTTTACCAGAAGCAGAACTTCCATTTTCAGGATCTACAACAGCATAAGACTCAAAATGTTTGAACAAATAAAATGAATTTGTTGTTTTATCAATTCGACCCAACAATATTTTTCTTGAACCGTCAGTAGCATACAGATTATTTTCTTCTATAGTTGATTTAAATTTAGACGTTTTCAATTCTTCATTGATTATAATCGAATCTTTTTTCAATTCAATAGATTTGACAGAAGGATCTTCGTAAAGCGTCCACGTTTTCTTGAAAAAAGCTTCTGCTTCTACCGGATAATCTTTTCCGTTTATTCCTTTGTAATAGTATGCATCTAAAATTGAAACATTTTTATCGAATTTGAAAATTTCAGTTTCCGTTGGTTGAGGATTCGTAGGCTGTTCTTTGACTGGAGTTGTCACTTCGTCTTCTTGACAAGAAAAGATTACAAAAGCAGCAAAAAAAGGTAATAACTTTTTCATGTATGATTATTATTTATACTAAACAACCTCAAATCTATTCAAAAAGTATAAAATCTATGTTAAATATTCTTTGTTTCAAGCCAATTCTAACAAAAGTCATTAAATACAAAATCAACAACCTCATTATATTTACAGAAACAAAAACAACATGAAAGCAATTTTATTTGCCTTATTTCTATTATTGAATACTACAATTTTTGCTCAATCTCTTGAAATAAAATCGCCGAATAAACTTCCTAAAAATGATCAACGTACAAAGATATTTTTGGGCGGAACAATTGATATGAGAAATTCTGAAGATTGGCAAGCGAAGGTTTCAAAAGAATTGAAAAATGAAAAAGTCATCTTGCTAAATCCTCGTCGTGATGATTGGAATACCGCTTGGAAGCCTGTGAAAGAAGAGCCCGAATTTCGCAAACAAGTGGAATGGGAGTTGAATGCATTAGAAAATGCAGACTATATTATTATGTTTTTTGGAAAAGATTCTAAAAGTCCGATTAGTTTGTTAGAAATGGGATTGTATGCAAAAAGTGGAAAACTTTTGGTGATTTGTCCAGATGGTTTTTGGCGAAAAGGAAATGTTGATATTACGGCAGAAAAATATGGTGTAAAACAATTTGATTCGATAGAAAATGTGTTAGATTATTTAAAAAATATTCTAAAATAATTAATTATAAGAGAGAGAATTAAGTTTTGAATCGAAAGGTTTAACATATAATTTTATTTCTCAAAATCTTATTTTAAAAATTTATGTTTTAGCTTTGAAACCGCTTTAATAGTAAGTTTTACAGATTATGAAACATAATGATTTGGAAATTAATCGGTTGATTGAACGATTAGAATCTTTAGGAATTTTGGTCGAAAAAATCGAGAGTTCTGGTTTTGGTAGCATGTTAAATTTTGAAATGATTTATCAACTTCCTGAACAAAATATTTCTAACGCTATCAATTTTAGACGTTTTGATATACAAGATGTTTATCTTTATTTCAAAGAGGCTGTTAATCAAAAAGGAGATTTACTTTTTATAGAATAAACGAAAAATGCTCAAGAATTTGAGCATTTTTTTATTTCAATTTTTGTAAGTCATTAACTGTATAAAACTTCATATCATTATTCTTCACAAACTTGCAAATCTCTTCTAAGGTTTTAAATTCAGTTTCATAATTATTAATTGCTTTTGCAACTGTTTTATGCGCGTAAAAAATGACTATCTTATTGTTATCCTTTGCATATTGCAACAACGAAATATAATAAGGCACATTAAAATGCTCGTAACTATTATCGATTCCTAAACCAAAAAATAACGGTTTATTTTGATAATAACAGTTCTGAAAATTAGGCGCTTCGTTTCCATAAGTTGTTCCTCTTAAGGTTTTAAAATGATTGAAAAGTAATTGACCCGATTCTACACTTCGATCGCCATAAGGATAAGAAAAATCGGTTACATCAAAACCTTTGTTTTTCATCAAACTTAGCATTGGAGCGATTTCTTTTTCAATAAATTCTTTTCCTCCAAATTCTTTTATATACTTTGTTGTATATACATGAATTAAACCATCCGCAGCAATCTCATTTCCGTTTTGTTGCAGATAAGTTAACTCACGAATTTGACTCTCCGAAAGCTTATCAAAATGCGTTACATAAAACGTTCCTTTCCAATTGTATTGTTTCAATTTTAAATTCGCATTGAACCATTCGTCCACATAATCATCATCAAATGTAAGCACCACTCCTCCTCTATTTGTAGATTTTTTTGTTTCTTTTATCGCATCTTATTCGTGTGTACAGCTATTCAACACAAAAATTGAAATCAGACAAACAAAATAATAGTTGAGTTTTAGCATTCTTTATCAGTAAGTTTTAGTAGTTAAATATATCGAAAAAGCAACTATTAAAATCAGAAATTTTTAAAATTAAGCAAATTTTAATTTTAGATGATTTTGAAGTTTTAAAAAAAAACCACTCAAAATTGAGTGGTTTAGAAAATACTATATTGTAATTTATATCTGCTGATACATAAAGTTTTCACCTAGATAAACGCGACGAACATCTTCATCATTTGCTAATTCTTCTGGCGAACCTTCTTTCAAGATTTTACCTTCGAACATAATATATGTTTTATCGGTAATTGCAAGCGTTTGCGATACATTATGATCGGTAATTAAGATTCCGATATTTTTATCTTTTAACGAACGTACAATTTTCTGAATATCCTCAACCGCAATAGGGTCAACTCCAGCAAAAGGCTCATCTAATAAAATAAAATTAGGTTCTGTTGCCAAACAACGTGCTATTTCGCAACGACGACGCTCACCTCCAGAAAGTAAATCACCACGATTTTTACGAACATGCTCTAACGAGAACTCTTCAATCAAAGCATCTGTGCGCATTTGTTGCTCTTTTTTGGAATGTTTCGTGAATTGTAAAACTGATTTGATATTATCTTCTACAGAAAGTTTACGAAAAACAGAGGCTTCTTGCGCCAAATATCCAATACCTTTTTGCGCGCGTTTGTACATCGCATCGTTTGTGATATCTTGTTTATCCAAAAAAACTTTTCCTTGCGTAGCCTTTACCAAACCAACAATCATGTAGAAAGAAGTCGTTTTACCAGCACCATTTGGTCCTAATAATCCAATAATTTCTCCTTGTTCTACTTGAAAAGACACATTTTTTACGACATGTTTTTTACCGTAATCTTTTACTAAATTCTGACCTTTTAATACAATTCCCATATCGCTTCAAAGATAGGATTTTTGTTATTTAATCGAGTTAATAATATCATATTTTGTGATGATATGATATTTTCCGTTTTCTAATTCTATTAAAACAGCTTGATTATCCTTTGTAATTAACTTCGAAACTTCTTCGATAGATGTTCCTGCTTTTACGACTGGATATGGTTTTCCCATTATTTCGTGAACAGGTTTTTCAGCAACATTTCTATCTTCTAAAAATGCTTGAAACAAATCTGATTCATCCAAAGAACCAACAATTCCATTCACGTCCATTACTGGAATTTGAGAAATTTTGAAACGACGCATACGATCAATTGCATGAGAAGCCAATTCCTCTGTACGAACCGTAACCAAAGGTTTATCAACATGTTCTTTGATTAAATCGACAGCTGTTTTGATTTCTTCGTCCAAATATCCTCTGTCACGCATCCAATCATCGTTAAAGATTTTTCCTACATAACGAGAACCTGAATCGTGGAATAAAACTACTACAACATCATCTGGTCCGAATTCGTCCTTCATTTGCAACAATCCTTTGATCGCTGATCCCGAAGACATTCCAACAAACAAACCTTCTTCTAAAGCTAAACGACGCGTATAAACCGCTGCATCTTTATCAGTCACTTTTGTAAATCCATCAATAATATCAAAATCTACGTTTTCTGGTAAAATATCTTCACCAATTCCTTCTGTTACATAAGAATACACTTCATTTTCGTCGAAGATTCCTGTTTCTTTATATTTTTTGAAAACTGATCCATACGTATCAACTCCCCAAATTTTAATATTAGGATTTTTTTCTTTCAAGTATTTCCCAACTCCTGAAATTGTTCCTCCAGTTCCAACACCAACAATAAAATGCGTTACTTTTCCTTCTGTTTGTTCCCAAATTTCTGGTCCAGTTTGCTCATAATTCGCAATTGCATTTGATGGATTATCATACTGATTGACATACCAACCATTCGGTGTTTCTTGAGCCAAACGTTTAGAAACTGAATAATAAGAACGTGGATCATCTGGCTCAACATCCGTAGGACAAACCACAACTTTTGCACCAACAGCGCGCAAAATATCCATTTTCTCTTTCGATTGTTTGTCTGTAATCACACAAATTAATTTGTAACCTTTGATCACAGCAGCCAAAGCCAATCCCATTCCTGTGTTACCAGAAGTACCTTCGATAATTGTACCTCCTGGAACTAAACGACCATCTTTTTCGGCATCTTCAACCATTTTTAACGCCATACGATCTTTACAAGAATGACCAGGGTTAAAATATTCAACTTTTGCTAAAACTGTACATGGTAAATCCTTTGTAATCTTATTAATTTTAACCAAAGGTGTATTCCCAATCGTTTCTAATATATTGTTTGCGAATTTCATTTTTTTCTAACTTTTAAATTAAAACATTAAATTTTATCTAAAATTAATAGCTTTTGCAGGTGTAATTTTAGATATCATATACGAAGGCAAAAGTAATACAATTGCACAAACTAATAACGCTCCTGCATTTAATAAAACAATTGTGCCAAAGTCTAAATAGACTGGAGCTGTTGATAAATAATAGTTTTCTGCTGGAAGTTTTATAATTCCGAAATATTTCTGAATGAATAATAATCCAAGTCCAATTACATTTCCAGCAATTAATCCTGGTAACATGATAAATAATGCGTAATTGATGAATAATTTTCGGATTCGCCAATTTGTCGCACCAAATGCTTTTAAAATTCCGATTGAATGTGTTCGTTCTAAAATTAATATCAATAAAACCATCACCATATTAATCACCACCACAAAAAGCATGATAAAAAGAATAATGACAATATTTTTGTCGAAAATCGAAATCCAATCATTAATCTGAGCAAAAGATGCTGTTGCTGATTCTGCATACAAATTATATGGAATATTTTCTTGCACACGCTTTGCAACTGGATCAATATTTTCGACATCATTTACAAATAGTTCGAAACCACCAACAGTTGTCGAATCCCAACGATTAAGGCGTTGCACATGCTTGATATCACCAAACATAATTTGATCGTCAAAATTTTTGATATCAGTTTTGAACAATCCAGAAATGGTAAATCGACGATAAATAGGCTTTGTATCTTCTTGAATAAAATACATCACAAACGAACTATCAACATCCAATTTCATTTCGTCCGCAATCTTTTTAGATAATAAAACCTCATCCATTATCGAATCTTTATTGATTCGAGGAAAATGTCCTTTTACCATAAATTTTTCGAAACGAACCGAATCATAATCTGTTCCAACTCCTTTGAACACCACACCACTAAAGTTTTCATCCGTTCGGATAACACCACTTTTATTGGCAATTGCTTGTACATGTTCTATTTCTGGAATCGATTTAAACTTTGGATAAAAAGCTTGATGAAGTGATAATGAATCGGAATTTAATGACGTATTACTATTATAGTTTCTAATCGTAATATGACCATTAAAATCGGCCAATTTTTCTTTGATTGCCATTCTTGCTCCAACACCAGTCGAAATTGTCACCAAAGAAACAATCAACCCTAATGCTACCGCAATTTGACCTACTCGAATAATAATACTCGATAAGTTATTTTTAGTATTTTTACCAAGCGCAATTTTTTTTGAAAACCACCAAGAAAAACTCAAATTATATATTTTTTATAAGATTAAAACTAACTTTAGGCTTTAAATTCGTCTAAATTCAAATGATTCAAAACGAAATGAAAAACTTTGTCAAATATACATCAATTGGTTTACTTAGTTCAGTTATTTTTTTCGGCTTTTCTACTCCAATTTTAGCTCAAAATAATACATCAAAAACGATAGATAATCATTCAACTATTCTTGTTGGAGCAGAAAATACAACGCAATATCTTTCGAAACTAAAAGGTAAAAAAGTTGGTTTAATTTCAAATCAAACAGGAATTGCTACAATTAATGGAACAACGATGCATACAGTTGATTTGTTGTTAAAAAACAACATAAATGTTATAAAATTATATTCTCCTGAACATGGTTTTCGTGGTGATGCTGATGCTGGAGCGAAAGTAAAATCTGGTGTTGATTCTAAAACAGGCTTGCCGATTGTTTCGCTTTATGGCGACAATAAAAAACCAAAAGCAAATCAAATTTCGGATGTAGATGTTTTGATTTTTGACATGCAAGATGTTGGTGCGCGTTTTTACACATATATTTCTACTTTGCATTATGTTTTGGAGGCTGCGGCTGAAAATGGTAAGAAAGTAATTGTATTGGATAGACCAAATCCGAACGGACATTATGTGGACGGACCTGTAATGAAAAACGAGTACAAATCATTTGTTGGAATGCACAATGTTCCGATTGTTTATGGAATGACGATTGGCGAATATGCACAAATGATAAACGGTGAAGGTTGGCTAGCAAATGGTGTAAAAGCAGATTTGGAAATTATTCCACTTATCAATTATACCCATCAATCCAAGTATAATTTACCAGTAAAACCATCACCAAATTTACCAAATGCTCATGCGATCAATTTGTATCCAAGTACATGTTTGTTTGAAGGAACAAACGTCAACGAAGGTCGTGGAACAGATATTCAGTTTCAAGTTTATGGTTCACCATTCCTAAAAAATATGCCTTATCAATATACGCCAACTTCAAAACCTGGTGCAACAAGTCCAAAATTCAAAGATGAAGTTTGTTACGGTGAAGATTTATCGAATGTTCCGTATCAATCTGCCATCAATTTAAAATGGCTTATTAATGCGTATAAAAACAATACGAAACAACCTTTTTGGACGATGAATGGTAAAAAGTTGTGGATTGATCAACTTTCTGGAACTGATGAATTGCGCAAACAAATAGAAGCAGGTTTATCAGAAGAAGAAATAAAAGCAACTTGGCAAAAAGATTTGGAAGCTTTCAAGAAAATAAGAACAAAATATTTGATTTATAAGGATTAAATTAATGCAAGTTAAAAGAAGCGTTCTTCAGAAGCTGTCTACAAATGAATTAAATTCTTATATCAAAGATGATTCTAGATTTGTTCCTGAAGCAATAAAAATGGCTTTCGAAATTTTAAAAAATGAACGAAATGTTCAGTTTTCTGAAATTGAAACAACTCGAATTAAAAATTTAATTTCATCTAAAATTATTTATCATGAAAAAGAAAAAAAGAAAAATTCTTTCGAACCAAATTTAGTTGAAGACATTGAGGAGAATAATGAAGTTCCAAAACTTCATACTAAAACTGAAATTGTTTTTCATTCAAGCGTATTTTTTTCTTTTATTGGAGCTGTATTATTCTATAAAAATCTAAAAAAAATTAAAGACATAATGCGCTTTCATTATGTTATTTTAGTTCTTTTTAGCCTTTTAATGTTAGTTTTTGATTATTATTTGTACGAATATATAGTTAATCATCAAGAAGAATTATCACATATTAAATACAAACGTTTTGGTAATTTCGGGATATTTATAACAATTCGTGGAATAGCAAATTTGATTCTTATTAGTTTAATATGGAATTACTTTTTTGGAAAAGATTTTAAGTATAGAGAATTAAAATAATATAAAAACGGAAGCCAAATTTGACTTCCGTTTTTATGTTTTAGAATGATTATTTTTCTCCAACAACTGCAGAAATAGATTCACCTAACTTTTTTACTTTTTCATATAATTTTGTAGAACCTTTATCAAATTCTATCGAAATTTTTCCTTCACGTGCTTTTATTTCTAACGAATCCCCTTCTCGCCAAACGTAGTTTTTTCCTTCAGTCGTTGGCTTACCAAAAGCTTTTTCTATTTCGCTTATTGCAGCTTTAGACTTTGGTTTATCAAAAATTGCCGAATACGAATAAACTTCGTTGCTATCGCTTACATTTATCGAAACTGTAGAATGAGTTGTTGTCCCCGATGTTTTTGTTTTCGTGACCGCAGTTGCAGTCTGGGCTTGACAAGTAAAAGCTGTTATCAAAATAGCTCCAATTAATAGTATCTTTTTCATATTTTTATTTTTTATAAAATTCTGAAAAAGATTAATTTGCGTAGGTTAATGAACGGTTAACGAAGCGTTAACACAAAAAAAGCTACAAAATAATTGTAGCTCATTTTTTACGTATTTGTATTATTTATATTTTTTGTCGCAAGAATTTTGTCTCCAAGATTTTTAATTTTATCTACAATTTCTTGATTATCTGTACTTTTTTGAATCTCCATTTTAAGTGAATTATCATTCAAAATAATTTCAAAACTTCCTCGTCCAGTCCAGATATAACCAGATTCTTCCAAAATTCCTTCACCAAATTCTTTCTCGATTGTTTTCTTTATAATCTCTTTTTTATCCGAATTAAAAGTTCCTTTCATCGAGTAATAAGACTCCGTATTATTCGCTCTCAATTGTGCAAAAACTGCAAACGTTAATAACATTAAGAACAAGCTTAAATATTTTTTCATTTAAGGTCTATTATTTAAGATAAATATATGAAATTTTTCAGCAGAAAAACATCTTATAATTCGTTTAATATTTCAATTGTTAAGAATTCTCCCGTCATCGAATCAAAAGAGAATAAACAATTTAAACGACAATAATCATTTGCTAAACGATTTGGATCATTATTAATAATTCTTTTATAATCATTACTTTTACGAACTTGAGTTTCATCAATATTTCGGTTCAAATCAAAAATATTTAGACCTTTGTACACCTTACAAATTGGATTTGGAGAAAGATAAAATTTAATCGAAACAATCATTTCATCAACAATTTTCATCGAAATACCTTTTTCTTTGTACAATACAATTTTTCCTTGAGAAATATTTTGCTCTGAAATGTCAGATTCAAATTCAGTTTGAAATGATTGAAATAATTCGTCATTTACCGATTTTCCTATCAAAGAAAAATACTGATTTGGATTGGCTTGAAATAAGTTTGTCATATTCTATAGAATTGATTTCATAAAAAAACCTTTCAAAAAATAGAAAGGTTTTGATTAATTATTGAGTTAAAAATCTTAGTTTTCTTTCAAATAAACTCCATCAGCTTCAAAATTATATTGCAACTGAGGTTTTGTAATTTTCGCAATTTCTTCTTTCGATTTTCCTGCGTCTTCTGCATAATGGCGCAATTTCTCAACAGAAATTTCACTTACAAAAGCTTTTCCGTGCACGACAACATTTGCTTTTTCACCATCTAAAGGCATAAAAAATCCATAATCTTTGAAACGCACAAACGACTGTTCTTCGCCTTTTCCAAGATCAACTTTCATCCAACAACCTTTCTTTTTGCAAACAGATTCTATCGTCGAAACAAACTGAACATTTTCCAAAGAATCACCACTTTTCATTTTATCGTATAACTTTCCAAGTTCATTTTTCGTCAATGTATTTTTGATATCAAACGATTCTCCATACACTTGATACGCGTATAAATCGTCTATTTTTGCGGTTCCGTTATCTAAAATTTTTGATTGAGATTTAGAAGCTTTTTCAGTTTTAACCTTGGTTTCTTTTTTCGTTTGAGCATTAGTTGTCAAAGCAAAAGATGTTAAGGCACAAAAAGTTAATATATATTTTTTCATATTAATTTTATTTAGTTCAAATTTAAATAATTATCCATCAATAATTTAATATTTGGATAAGAATTTTCTAATAACTCAGGAATTTCATTCTCTTTTTTCCATTCAACCGATTCAATTCCTTCCTCAGTTTGTGGCAAAGGCAATTCAACACCGTCATAAAAAACTTCGAACCAAAATGTTTCTTTGATAATATATTCTCTCAAAAAATAAATGTGAAAAGTAGGCATCAAAAATCGTTTCAACTCTAAATTTGTCAAACTACATTCTTCTTCAATTTCGCGAATTGCAGATTCTTCTCTCGATTCCCCTTTCTCCATTTTACCTTTTGGCAAATCCCATTTCCCAAGTCTGAAAATGAACAAATAATCGTCTTGCGGATTACGAACAATTCCACCCGCTGCTTGTATATGCTTGTAATATTTTAAGAATTTCGTCCAAACATCATCAATATCTTCACTAAAAATATTGACTAAAGTTGCCGTTTTTGATGATAATAAATGAAAAGATTCATCAAATTGAGCTTCATTTTGAAACAAAATATTTTTTGCTTCTGGATTAGGTTGGTTGCTGAAAGTTAACAAACTTTCATTAAAAAAAACTTTGTACATTTGAACGATTTGTTACAAATTTATAAAAAACTCACAAGGATATGAAGGTAAATACAAATAAAGTCCGTTTTGCAAAAAATCAACAAGAAGCATACACTTTTTTGTTGGATATGAAGAATTATGAGCAATTGATGCCAGAGGACACAAAATCGTTTGAAATTCACGAATCTGGAAAAGGTTTTA
The DNA here is from genome assembly GCF_002440405.1 of Empedobacter sp. UBA6305. Lineage (NCBI taxonomy): Bacteria > Pseudomonadati > Bacteroidota > Flavobacteriia > Flavobacteriales > Weeksellaceae > Empedobacter > Empedobacter sp. UBA6305. Next base: position 21,518 of record NZ_DJTP01000007.1, read on the forward strand.
CAGTTGGTGTTGGCGCTTTACCAAAGGTTGGAATGCGTTTGAAAGAGACAGTTGAGCCATCGAAAATTGTTTTCGAATCTCCTGCACCTGCTTTTGAATATACTTTGACAATTTCTATTGATGCAGTTGATGAAAATTCGTCTGATGTTACATTAGATTTTGATGGAAATTTCAATATGATGATCGAAATGATGGCAAAAAAACCATTGACATCTTTCATTGAAACTATTGCAGAAAATTTAGGAAAAATAGGGTAAAACCATTTTTTCGGTAAATAAAATTTCTAAAACTGTTAAATAAACTTTATATTTTAAAGTTATTTAGCAGTTTTTTTATCTAAATTATTTTTTATGAAACACTTTTACTCAAAAATAATTCTCCTACTCTTTTTTACTTTTACACTAAATAGTTTTTTATTTGGTCAATATATTCAGGTAGATACATCTTTACCGAAAGAAGAATTAATTGATAAATTTATTGGAACAAACACAGGTTGTATTACTATTTCCAATATTAATATTTCTGGCTACAATAGAGCTTATGATGAAATAAGCTATGGTTATTTTACAAAAGGAACTAGTAGTTTTGATCTTTCTGAAGGAATTATTTTATCTACAGGGAAAGCAAAAGATGCTGAAGGTCCAAATTCATCTTTGCAAGATTTTTGGGGAAGTAATTGGGGAGGAGATCAAGATTTGATTGATATTTTGATAAAATCTAATTTACCTCATGACAAAATTTTAAATGCTACATCTCTCGAATTTGATTTTGTATCAAACCTTACAACAGATCAAATTAGTTTCGAGTACATGTTTCTTTCAGAAGAATATCGAATTGATAATTGTGATTATTCTGATGCTTTTGCCTTCTTAATCAAAAAAGCAGATAATTCTGAACCTTATCAAAACATTGCATTAATTCCAAATACAACTATTCCTGTAACAACTAAAACAATTAATGGAGCAGATAGATGTAAAAGTTTCCAAGAATATTTTGGAGGGTTTAATTCTAGGAATAGTCCAACAAATTTCAATGGACAAACAAAAGTTTTGAAAGCAAATGCACAAATTGTAGCAGGCGTAAAATACCACATAAAATTGGTAATTGCTGACCATGGAGATAGTTATGGCCTTTATGATTCTGCTGTTTTCTTGAAAGCTGGAAGTTTTGTAGGATCAAAAAGTTTAGGTTCTGATGTTGTATTATGTCCTGGAAAATCTGAAACAATAGATGCGACAACTACAAATGCTACAGCTTATAAATGGTACAAAGATGGTGTGGAAATTAGTGGTGAAACAAATGCAACATTAGTGGTAAATGAAACAGGTTATTACGAAGTAGAAATCACATTGAATACTGGTTGTTCTTTGAAAGGTCATATTAATGTTTCTGTACAAGAAGAACCGCAAATTTATCAAGATCGTTTTTCTATTTGTGATGATGATTTAGATGGAAAAACACAAATAAATTTAGACGAATATACTGATCGAATTGTAGAAGATTATTATTCTGCTCATCAAGTGAAATATTTTGATACCGAACAAGATGCTAAAGATAATATTTCTGCAGGAATAACGAATTTTGAACTAAATGGAATTCAGACATCTAAAGAAGTTTGGATTCGTGTTCAAATCGGGACTTGTGATCCAGTTATAAAAAAAATTACTTTTACATTAAATAATCTAAGTATTGCAAACATAATTCCTCCAATAGAAATTTGTGACGAGGATTTAAGTAACGATGAAGAAATTGTTTTATCCGATTATATTGATGACTTGATTACGAATATATACGGATCTCCAACTTATTATTTAAGCGAAGCTGATGCAAAAAATAGTCGAAATGCAATCAGCGCGACACAAATAATAAATTCAGATCAAACATTTTGGGTAAGATTTAAACAAAATGGTTTATGCGAAAATGTTGCTCCAATTCATTTTATTTTCAAACAATCTGGAAAATCATCAACCTTAAAAGATGTTACAATTTGCAAAGGAACAACGACTACTTTGGATGCAAGTACAGGATTTGACACTTACGAATGGTTGCATAATGGTAATAAAAATCAATCTATTACAAATGTTTCTGTTGGAACTTATTATGTAAAATTAGGATTAAATGGTTGTTTTTATACCCAAGAAGTAAAAGTTATTGAAGCCGAAGATCCAACTATTCAATCTATCGAAATTCAAGGTTCTACGGTGACCATAAAAGTCACTGGATCTACGCTTCCATATCTGTATTCATTGGATAACGGCACTTTTCAATCTTCCAATATCTTCACAAACGTAACTTTAGGAACTCATACAATTTCTGTGAAATCTGCAGCTAATTGTTCGCCTATTTCGAAAGAATTTTCGCTGATTAAACTAATCAATTTTATTTCTCCAAATGGTGATGGTAAAAATGATGTGTTGGATTATTCGCAATTAAAAAGTAAAATCAATCCGAAATTTATCATTTATAATCGAAAAGGAAAATTATTATTTACTGGTTCGGAAGCAAACAATTATACATGGGATGGAAAACTGAATGGAAAAGCGCTACCTTCCGATAGTTATTGGTATATTATCGAATGGACTGAACCAAATTCAACTCAAACTCAAAAATTTGAAGATTGGATTTTATTAAAAAGTACTTATTAATGAATAATTGGATAAATTTTCCTAAAAAGGATTTGATGCTCGAAATTTATTTTTCTGAACAAAATATGGAGGACAAAACTTTATTATTTTGGAATCAAATTAAAATTTCTCCTGAAATATGGAAATGTGATGATGTTATTGAGGATAATTTTTGGGTAGTTGCTGTATACGAAAATTATTTGATTTGGTACAATGATATTGAAGAAGGTTTTAATGTTTCAAGATTCAAAATTAAAGGTGAAATAGTAGAATATAACGCTTCTAAAGATGAATTAAATTTCGCAATTGAAGCGCTTAAAAATAAAATCGAATCTATTTAAAACAAAAAACCAGAAGATTAACTTCTGGTTTTATTGTGATATATAATTTCAAATGATTAGCTCATTGATTTTTCGAAGCGTTTACGATCTACTTCTTTTAAGTGAATTTTACGTAAACGGATGAAATTTGGAGTTACCTCGATACATTCATCACCTTGGATGTATTCCATACATTCTTCTAAAGTCATTTCTATTTTTGGAGCAATAGAAGATGAATCATCTTTACCAGCTGCACGGATATTGTTTAATTTTTTAGCCTCAACTACGTTTACAACTAAATCATTATTACGAGAGTGCTCTCCAATAATCATTCCTTCGTAAACTTCTTCTCCTGGAGCAACAAAGAATTTTCCACGATCTTGTAATTTATCAATAGAGTAAGGAGTAGATGTACCTTGATCTTTAGAGATAATAACACCAGCAGAACGTCCAGCAATAGCACCTTTAAAAGGTTTGTACTCTAAGAAGTTGTGTGCCATTACAGCCTCACCTGCAGTAGAAGTTAACATTAAAGAACGTAAACCAATTAATCCACGAGATGGAATTTCAAACTCTAAGTGTTGCATACCTTCCTTAGCTTCCATAACTAATAAATCTCCTTTACGTTGTGTAACTAAGTCAATAGCTTTAGAAGAGTAATCATCAGGAACATCAATTACTAATGTTTCGTATGGCTCACATTTTACACCGTCAATTTCTTTGAAAATAACTTGTGGTTGCCCAACAGTTAACTCATATCCTTCACGACGCATTGTTTCAATTAATACAGATAAGTGCATGATACCACGTCCGTAAACTAATTGTGTATTAGAATCTTCAGTTGGTTCAACACGTAAAGCTAAGTTACGCTCTAACTCGTCTGTTAAACGATCTACTAAGTGACGAGAAGTAACAAATTTACCATCTTTACCAAAGAATGGAGAGTTGTTAATTCCGAAAGACATGTTCATAGTAGGTTCGTCGATATGCATTACAGGTAAAGCTTCTGGATTTTCAGGATCTGCGATAGTATCTCCAATTTGGAAACCATCGATACCAACAACAGCACAAATATCACCCGCTTTTACCTCAGTAGCTTTTACTTTACCTAAACCAGCAAATGTATATAATTCTTTGATTTTATGTTTTTTGAACGTTCCATCAGGTTTTGTTAAAGCAACCCAATCCCCTTCTTTAATAACACCACGGCTTACTTTACCAACTGCAATACGTCCTAAGAATTTAGAATAATCTAAAGATGTAATTTGCATTTGTAAAGAACCTTCGTAAGCTTCTGGAGCAGGAACATGTTCAAGAATACCATCCATTAATGGAGAAATATCGTCTACACGTACATTTTCTGTATTGAACCATCCTTGTTTAGATGAACCATAGAATGCTGGAAACTCCAATTGCTCTTCTGTTGCATCTAAGTTGAAGAATAATTCGAATACTTTATCGTAAACTTCATCAGGACGACAGTTTTCTTTATCAACTTTGTTAATTACTACTAAAGGTTTTAAACCTAATTCTAATGCTTTTCCTAATACGAAACGAGTTTGAGGCATTGGTCCTTCAAAAGCATCTACTAATAAGATAACACCATCAGCCATTTTCAACACACGCTCAACTTCACCACCAAAATCGGCGTGGCCAGGAGTGTCGATAACATTGATTTTTACACCTTTATACTCTACCGAAGCATTTTTAGAGAAGATCGTAATCCCTCTTTCGCGTTCGATATCATTGTTATCCATGATTAATTCACCTGAATCTTGGTTTTCTCTGAAAACGTTTGTTGAGTGAAGAATTTTATCAACCAAAGTAGTTTTACCGTGGTCAACGTGTGCGATAATCGCAATATTTCTAATGTTTTGCATCCTTGAAATTTATGGGTGCGAATTTACGATAAATTATTTTTAATTACTATAGATTTTATTTAATTTAATGAAATCGCAACAAACGCATGTTATTTATCTTTTTTTATTACCAAAAGGGTTGTATGATATGCCAAAGTTGAAATAGAAAGATGACTTTGGTTTATACTCGTATATATAGTCATTAAATGATTCATTTTTTTCAAATATTCTTCCAGTAGGAATGCTACGTAGCCCTGTTTTTACAGTACCAATAAAATCACCAATTCTATGTTCATACATTACACCACTATTAATTTCTGTTTGTCTAAATTCAAATGTTTTATTCGATTGGTCAAAATAGAATGATGTAACATCCATTTCACTACCAAGAGAAAATCGACCATTATTAAATACATTTTTTTTCATCATTACTCTTTTTGGGAGTATGATATCGGCTATCCAACCATTTTTAAATTTATGCTCATAAGAAATAATTGGAAATGTAGGTACTTGCGAACTTGGGTCTATAATTACAGCTAAACCTAAAAGTAATTTAGTTCTTTCGTTTGCTGTAATCATTATACTACCTGTTAGTAAACCACGGAATCTTTCAAAACTATTTTCGTTTCCATCAACTGATGCAGTAGCAGAATAAATAGCTGTTTTTTTCCATAATTTAGAAATATGACTTGCAGTTACGGCTTCTGAATGATAATGAAAGTTTTGTTTCGTTTCGTTCATAGTAGAACTAAGGTTATCTATATTTGCTGTAGTGTACTTATAATTAAGTGCTGTAGATATTGTCCATTTTTCTTTTTTGAAAAAATACAAATTAGCATTTGCCTTTATTTGTTGAAAGTTTTTCACTTTACTTTCTGGTAAATTAAAGTTGCTATCCTCTAACTTTTGAGAAAATTTATAAGGTGTAAGATTTGTATATTCTACATTAAGTACACGAGTAAAGGGGAATTTATCTGCAACAAAAGCGACAGCTCTTTTTTGAACACTATCCTTTTTTTGAGCGAATGATAAAGTTGAAAGTAAAAGCAATAAACATGTAATTGCTTTTTGTTTTATTGAATACATTAATTTTTATTTGATTTCGTGAATACTCGATTGAAAAAAATTGAAGACAAATACTTTGTCATAAATCTTACTGATATTGTGTTCTTCTATCGTTTTTAAAATTGACTTTAAAGTTGTATCTAACTTGTCATTTACAAGAACAAACCAAGATTCTTTGTTTCTATTTATAGAAATTGTTTCGTTATTTCTAAGATTAGAAATATCCATTAATTTCACTTCTTTAATAATTTCATTTTTTTCAATAATACAAAAATCATGATGTATACAATCTACAATTTCTAATGTCGGATCGTAGCATTGAATAAAACGATTAAGATCTGTTATTTGAATAATTTTATCTTCTTTTTCTGTTGCAGAAAAATCTAGAAGATTTAATTTATTTACCCAATGATTAAAATTTTTCACACTCATACTTATTTATATTTTGTAAAATGAATGGCTAAGAAAAGTATAAAAAAATGGTTTTAATAGTTTTTTATACCAACACTAGATTTTTTTATACCAACCAGAAAAAAAAAGAAGAAGTATAATAAAAACAATGGTTTGTATAAACTTTAATAATGGAATAGATTTATCAATTACCTTTGTTATAGATAAGATTTTTTATAAAAATGAATTCATTGTTACCTCAATCAAAAAATCAAAAAATTATAAATTTTCTAGTAGATAAAAAGTTTAGATTTTCTCGTCATTTGCTTTTTATTGCTGGATTTTTATTAGTGATATACAGTTCTGCATTTGTATCTAATTATTATGGTATCTATAGATATTATGTTATTCTTTTACTGTTTGTCGTATTTGTATTAAAAACATACATCAATATTTATATATTGGTTCCAAAGTTTTTTTTTAAAGGTTACTATATTTTATATCTATTACTATTAACAATTTTAGTTTATGTGGGTATAAATATTATTGGTCAATCATTAGATGTGTTTTTTGGAAAGTATAGAATAGCAAGTCCTAGACAATTTGGTGAAAATATAAGAAGAGGTTATGAAGGGCTTATAGTTGTTGTGCCAATTATTATGATGACTACAACATTAAAGCTTTTTCAGAAATGGATTGAAGATAGTAGGCAAATATCTGAATTAAAAAATTTGACATTTTCAATGGAGATAAATGAATTGAAAAATCAAATTAATCCTCACTTCTTATTTAATATGTTGAATAATGTGAAAGCATTAATTAGAAAAGATCCAGAAATAGCAACTGTAGTTATCATGAAGCTTTCAGATTTTTTACGTTATCAGCTATATGAGAATAATGAAGAAAAAACACCTGTTTCGTCAGAAATAAAATTCCTTACCAATTTTTTAGAATTAGAAAAAATTCGTCAAGAGAGTTTAAATGTAAGTATAGAAAGTGAAGCTAATAATAGTTTATTAAATACAACTTATATTCCACCCAATTTATTTACCACATTTGTTGAAAATGCAATTAAGCATAGTGTAAATTTAAATGATGAGTCAACTTATATAAAAATTGAAATTGCGATAAGTAATGATCAATTACATTTTGTTTGTAAAAATTCAATAGATCCAAATTATATAATTCCAAATAATAAATTTAAAGGCTTAGGACTTCCTAATATCACCAGAAGGTTAGAACTTTTATATGAAAAAACGTATTCTTTAAAAATTAATGCGACAAATGAAGAGTATTGTGTAAACCTAATAATTCCGATATGAATTGTATTATAATTGATGATGAACCTTTGGCAAGAGAAGAAATGGAATTGCTAATTAAAGAAGTTTCCGAATTAGAAATTATTGGAAAATTTTCTAATGCAATGTTAGCATCAAAATTTCTAGAAACAACAGTGCCAGCTATTATCTTTCTTGATATTGAAATGCCTTTTGTAAATGGATTAGAGTTTGCAAAGAGTATCCCTAAAAATAGCCTAATAATTTTTACGACGGCTTATTCTCAGTATGCAATAGATGGTTATGAGTTAGATGCGATAGATTACTTGTTAAAACCAATAGATAAAAACCGTTTAGCGAAGGCTGTGACGAAAGCTGTGTTTTATCATCATCTTCTTTTTAATAAAGTGGAGGAAAATACAATAGAAGAAAATGACGATAATTATTTATTTATAAAAGCAGATCGTAAGCAATATAAAATAAGCTTTGCTGAAATTTTATTTATTGAAGGTTTAAAAGATTATGTTGTACTTCATACTAAAACGAAGAAATTAATAACAGCAATGAATTTAAAAACAATTCATCAAAAAATAAATGCAGATCATTTTATACGTGTTAGTAAATCGTATATCGTAAATACACAACATATTAATTCTTTTGATAATCATACAATTTATATTAAAGAATTTGAAATACCAATGGGGGAGACGTATCGTTCAGATTTTATGCTAAAATATTCGATAGGAATATTAGATTAAAGTTTCTAAAAAAGAATAAAATAAAAAAGCCAAACATTGCTGTTTGGCTTCTTGTGACCTGGCTGGGGCTCG